>CAMYJY010000081.1 GCA_947258835.1 uncultured Pirellulales bacterium | reverse complement strand
TGCCGCTGCCCGGCAAACTCCGGACCGGCCCGGTGCCGCCAATCGTTCCGGTCGGCAAAGGAAAAGGAAGCGGACTTCTCACTGTCCCGGGGATATTGCCGCCCCCTGCGGGCGGGGTTTTTCGATGGCGATTTTCCAAGGATCCCCGCCGGGCTTGGTACCCGCCGTTCTCACTTCGCCACCAATCTCCACCATCAGCGAGTCAAAACCTTGCGCCCTGAGCAGCGCGACAACCTGATCCACGGCATAACCCTTGGCGATCGCCGAGAGGTCCAAGCGGATGTCCGGTTTTTCTTTACGAATCGCTGGAGGATCCAGTCGGACTGCCACATCTTGATAGCCAATCCGCCCCCGCAGCGAGGAAATTTGTTCCTCCGTGGGCAAGTTCTGGGGCCGCTCTGCCGGACCAAAGCCCCACACATCGACGGCAGGTCCTACGGTGGGGTCCAAGGCGCCACCGGTTTGCTCGGCGACCCGCAGTGCGTGGGCGACGACTTGGGCCGTCGCTGATGAAACCTCAAACCATGCCGTCGAGGTGGATTGATTGAACCGCGAGAGTTCCGACTGGGGGTCGTAGGTGCTCATCCGGGCATTGATGTGGTCCAGGAGTTGCTGGACTTGTTGCCGCGGGTTCTCGGTCGCAATGTTTGCAGCAGGAGGGGGCACGACACGGATCAGATACCGCGTGCCCATGGTGGGGCCGGAAAAGGCAACCACTTCCGCGTACGATCTGGCCGAGATCCCCCCTCCCGGCAGGACCCACAGCAGCAACAGACCCACGTAGCCCCAGCGTGGCCTACCCGCCAAAGTCGTCATAGGCGATGTTTTCCTTTTCCACTCCCAGATCATCCAGCATTTTAAACACGGCCGCGTTCATCATGGGCGGTCCGCAGATATAATACTCGATGTCTTCGGGGGCCGGGTGGTCTTGGAGATAGTTGTCCAGCAGGACCTGGTGAATAAAGCCGGTGTAGCCGTCCCAGTTGTCTTCGGGCTGGGGATCGGAGAGGGCAATGTTGAACTTAAAATTCGGGAATTCCTGCTCGATCTCGCGGAAGTCCTCAATGTAGAACAGTTCTCGCAAGCTGCGGCCGCCATACCAGTACGTCACTTTGCGTCCCGTACGGAGATTCTTGAACAGCTCGAAGATGTGACTCCGCAGGGGAGCCATCCCCGCCCCACCGCCGATGTAGACCATCTCGGCGTCCGAATCCTTGATGAAGAATTCACCGTAGGGGCCGGAAATAGTGACCTCATCGCCCGGCTGCAAACCAAAAATGTAGGACGACATTTTCCCCGGCGGGATATCGGGCAGGCGGGGCGGGGGGCTGGCGATGCGGACATTCAGCATGATGATGCCTTTTTCGCCAGGGTAATTGGCCATGGAATAAGCGCGGATCACCGGTTCGTCCACCCGAGACACGTACCGCCACACGTCGAACTTATCCCAGTCGCCGCGGTATTCTTCCTCGATGTCAAAATCTCGATAGGCAACTTCGTGCGGGGGGCATTCGATCTGGATATAACCGCCCGCCTTAAAATCGACTTCCTCACCCGCGGGCAGCTCCAGCACGAACTCCTTGATAAACGTGGCCACGTTGTGGTTGGAACGGACCTTGCACCGCCATTTTTTTGTCTCAAAGGCCTCGGGTGGCACTTCCACACGCATGTCTTGCTTGACGGCCACTTGGCAGGAAAGCCGGCAGCCCTCCCGCGCCTCACGGTTGCTGATGTGCGACTTTTCGGTCGGCAGGATATCACCACCTCCGGACAACACTTTCACTTCACACTGGGCGCAGGTGCCCCCACCCCCGCAGGCTGAGGAGACAAACACCCCAGCGTCCGCCAGGGCGCCGAGAAGTTTTCCGCCCGCGGGGACCGAAAGGGTCTTTTGTCCGTTCACTTCAATCTTCACGTCGCCACTGGCGACCAGTTGCGACTTGGCAAACAAAATGATCACCACCAACGCCAACACGACGAGGGTGAACATCAAAACACCAAAGAATATGGTTAGTGCACTCATGGTTACTCGTTTTACTGGTTCACGGAGAAACTGGGGTTGGTCGAGTTGCCGCGATGGCATCCCCTGGGATCATCAGCACCGCGTTCGGTGAGCGGTAGCAGAAACCCTACCGCATGCACCGTGGGCTAGCGCCCAGCGGCTAATTGTTTACGGGTTCAGGGAGAGCATCGGTGAGGGGGTGTTTTGTGGAGACGGAGTCCATGGGCTCGTCGGCGGATTCCGTCGTGGCGGCAACCGCCTTTTCCTCCGAGAGATCGATGCCGCCGAAGCACATGAAGGCCATGGCCATCAGTCCCACGGCCATGAAGGTGATGCCCAATCCCTTCAGGCCATCGGGCACATCGCTGTATTTTAGTTTTTCGCGAATACCGGCCAGCGCCGCGATAGCCACGGCCCAGCCAAATCCCGAGCCGAAACCATAGACCACACTTTCCAGGAAGTCATAATTCCGCTCTTGCATAAAGAGCGAGCCTCCCAAGATGGCGCAGTTGACCGTGATCAGCGGCAAGAAGATTCCCAGGGCGTGGTACAGGGGCGGAAAATACCGGTCCAGTGTCATCTCCAAAATCTGCACCATCGCCGCGATCGTACCAATAAAGGTCAGCAGCGAGAGGAATTCCAAATTGACCGCTTCAAAATGCGAACCCAACATGCTGGCCAGGGCGCCCTCCTGCAATAAGTAGCGGAGGAGCAAATTATTGGCGGGGATGGTAATGACCATGATCACGATCACGGCCAAGCCCAAACCCACTGCTGTTTTGACACTTTTGGAAACGGCCAAAAACGTACACATTCCCAAAAAGAATGCCAGCGCCAGGTTCTCAATAAATACGGCGTTCAAAAAGATGTTTAAATAATGGCTCATGATTTACGCTTTTTGAGGTAGTGGCTGTGGGGCGTCATCTCAGGAAGATCAACAAGGATGGTTCGGGTGGTTCGGGTGTTTCCGTTCCGGTCATTTTACTTCTGCCAGAGCGGCCTGGGGCCGTTGTGGCAGCAACTGCGGTCCCTGTTACCCCTCCGCCTCCACTTGGTCGGGTTTCCAGGTGCGGAGGGCCCAAATAATCAGGCCGATCAAGAAAAATGCGCTCGGCGGCAGCAGCATCAAACCATTGGGCACGTACCAGCCGCCGTCGCCGGACAGGGGCATCACGGTCAGGCCCAGCAGCTTGCCGGAGCCCAGCAGTTCGCGAAAAAAACCAACCAAAATCAGGATCAAACTGTATCCCAGGGCATTGCCGATGCCGTCCAGGGCACTGATCAGCGGCGGGTTTTTCATGGCGAAGGCCTCGGCACGTCCCATCACAATGCAATTCGTGATAATCAGCCCCACGAACACACTCATGGTTTTGCTGGCTTCGTAAGCATAGGCTTGCAGGAACTGATCCACCACAATCACCAGCGAGGAAATGATCGTCATCTGCACAATGATGCGGATGCTGGAGGGGATGTAGTGGCGAATCAAGCTCACCGCTGCATTGGAGAGTCCCAACACAAACGTCACCGCCAGGGCCATGATGATCGATGTCTCCAGCTTGGTGGTCACTGCCAAGGCAGAGCAAATCCCCAGCACCTGCAGGGCGATGGGGTTGTTGTTTGCCAGGGGATTCAGCAAGACATCTTTGGGTTTCAGCTTTGCCATAAAACGGCCCTTTCCAGCCAGTGATGTTACGAGGCAAGCGCCTGCCCCCGGCTTGACCGGGGGGCCTCGAACCAATGCGAGCTACCGCTCGGAAGACTTTTGCCCGCTCCTAAAATTGAACTCAAACAAAACAAGTTTGGCCGCATAAACGGGCCTATGGGGATTGTTGCTGCTGCAGGTACTTGCCAAAACCGTCCGCACCAAGCCAGTACTGCACGGCGTCCGAGACCCCGCGGGAGGTGATGGTGGCTCCGGAGAGCCCATCCACCTGGTGGGCTGCCTGCTGGGACTGTGGGTCCACGCGGCCCTTGATGATGGAGAAGTCGACCTGTCCATCCTGGTCAGAGACCTGTTTGCCGATCCAGGTGGCCTTCCAGGCCGGGTTGTCCACTTCGCCGCCTAGGCCGGGCGTCTCTCGATGTTCGTAAAAAGTAATGCCTCGCACGGTGCGGGTATCACCATCCAACGCCAAGAAGCCGTAGAGGGTGGACCACAGGCCCTTGCCGTAAATCGGCAACACGTACAGATCAATCTGCCCATCGGTGAGCATTTCGTAGACAAACGCGTACTTTTCTCGCCGGGGTGTGCCCAACGTAGGGCCACCGGCGGCCTGGACCGGCTGGCTGAGCTCGGGCGATTTGGCGGCCTGTTTGGCATCGTAGCTGGCTGGGTCGATTTCCGTGGCCTTGAGGTCCACGGGCTGGCCGGTATCCAGATCAATGAGCACGCGGCGTATTTGCGACTCGTCATGGAACAGGGCCTCAATGTCTGTGGCCGTCATGGCAGCCACATCCAGGCCGGCTGCGCTCAGCACATTCCGCTGCTGATCAAATTTTTTGTTGGCCTCTTGCAGCGGCCGCAGCAGCACCGCGGCACTGGATACCATCACGGAGCAAACAATGCACAGCACCAGGGCCACGGTGATGGTGTTCAGCAAGGAATCACGCGCCATAACGGCTTGCCCTCCGTTTGATATTGGCTTGGATGACAAAATAGTCGATGAGAGGTGCCATCACATTGCCGAAGAGAATTGCCAACATAATACCTTCCGGGTAAGCGGGATTGATGACACGTATCAAGACGGTCATCACACCGATCAACACGCCGTAAATCCAGCGGCCCACATCGGTCATGGCGGCCGACACCGGGTCGGTGGCCATGAACACGGCGCCGAAGGCGAAGCCGCCGATGACCAAGTGCCAGTGGGGGCCGATATACATCAAGGCATTCGAACTACCGGCACTGCCCAATTGGAGCAGGCCCGCCATGCCTACGACTCCCAGCACGCAGCCGAGCATGATCCGCCACGAACCAATGCCCAGCCCAATCAGCAGGGCCGCACCGAGGAGGCAGGCCAGGGTGGAGGTTTCTCCCATCGAGCCCTGCGTGTAACCTACAAAGCAGTCCCACCAGCCCAATCCCGTCAACGCGGTCACGGTCGGAGCAGCTGCCTCGACAGGGGCCGTTGCCAACGCGCCTAAAGGAGTGGCTCCGGTAATCCCGTCCGCGGCGGCCCACACGCCTTCACCCCAACGGTTGGTTTCGCCGCTGATTTCGGGCGCGTAGGCGAAGTACAAAAAGGCGCGGGCGGTGAGCGCCGGGTTGAGGAAATTTTTGCCCGTACCTCCAAAAATTTCCTTGCCGATCACCACCCCGAAGGAGATGCCAATCGCCACTTGCCATAAAGGAACTGTGGCCGGGAGTGTGAGCGGAAAGAGGGCACCGGTTACCAAAAAGCCTTCGTTGATCTCGTGTCCTCGGACGATCGCGAACAGGCCCTCCCACATCCCGCCGACGGTCATCGTGACCAGATAGACGGGCAAGAAAAACAAAGCCCCGAACACAAAATTGTCCAGGAACGACTGGGGGTCATGTCCCAATCCCAGGGCCGCTAAGACCGGTTCCCGCCAAGTCTCCAACTGGGTCCCATAACCCGCGGCCACGGCATAGTTGGCTTGGTAGCCCGTGTTGTGCATGGCCATGAAAAAGCAGGGCAACAAGGCCACAATTACCAGGGACATCAGACGCTTCAGATTCATGCCATCGCGGATGTGGGCCGCATGACCGGTCACGTCGGACGGTGTGTACAAAAATGTATCGATTGCTTCGTACAGCGGGTACAGCTGCTCCAGGCGGCCTCCCTTGTCAAAGGCAGGATGCAATCGATCTAGGAATTTCCGTAGCAAAACGCACCTCATCCTTCCAGCTCGATCGTCGTCAGGTTTTCTCGCAGCAGGGGGCCATACTCCTGTTTTCCTGCACAGACGTAGGTACACAGCGACAAATCTTCTTCATCCAGCTCCAGCACACCCAGTTGCTGTGCGTATTCGGTGTCCTTGGTGACCAAGGCCTTGAGCAGCGGGGTCGCCACGATGTCCAGGGGCAGCACGTCTTCGTACATGCCGATGGGGATGATGGCCCGCGGGCTGCCCTCGGTATTGGTATTGAACGCAAACCGCTTATCAGACCGCCGGCCCCAGGCGGAGGCAAAGACGCGGCGAATGGAAAACTTGTCTCCCCCCGGTTGCATCCACCCCAGGAAGTCACGTTGATTGCCTTCGGCCAGCAGGGAGACCTGATTGTGATAGCGGCCCAGGTAATCCACCGGCGGCATGCTGCGGCGACCGGCCAGCACCGACCCCGAGATCGTCCGCTCCGTTTGCCCCGCGGGTAGGTCGAACTCACCGGCTGTCAACTCAGTCAACGAGGCCCCCAGCCGCGTCCGCACCAGGCGCGGGCGGTGCACGATGGGGCCGGCCAATGAGACCACGCGGGTGGTTAAAATTTTGCCCTGCAAAAATAAATGGCCGATGGCCACGACATCTTGATAGCCGATATGCCACACCGTCTTTTTTTGGTGGACAGGTTCCAGATAGTGGATGTGCGTGCCCACCAGGCCTGCCGGATGCGGACCGTCAAAGGTGTGGAACTCGGCCGGCGTTTTTCCTTCGCCGGGAATGTTGGAGCCGACCCCGCGGCAGACGTGGACCTTGCCGGGTGTGAGCGTGCTGAGGACTTCCAAACCGGCGATAAATTCAGCTGGCGAGAGCGAGAGGATCACCGCCGGGTCCGCCGCCAGCGGGTTCGTGTCCATAACGGTTACGAACAGGGCACTCGCACTAGCATCCAAGGCCGGCACGCGGCTGTAGGGGCGGGTCCGCAAGGCCGTCCACAGTCCCGAGGCCACCAGTTGCTCACACACTTCACCGCGATCGAGTTGGGTCAGATTTCGGTCCTGGTAGCTGCCAAAAGTCCTCTGATTGGCTTCCTCGTCCGCTGCACTGGCCGTCTCTATGACCAGCGATTCAAACTTGCGTTTGGCTCCGCGGTTGATCTTCACCACCGTGCCCGCGGCTGGGGCCGTGTAACGGACGCCTGGGGTCTTTTTGTCGGTAAAAACAACCTGGCCCAGGCAAACCGAATCCCCTTCCGACACCTCCATGGTCGGTTTCATGCCCACGTAGTCGTCGCCTAGCAGGGCTACGCGGCTAATCGCGGCGCCTGCAGAGATTGTCTGCTCGGGAGTACCCGCCAGAGGTACATCGAGTCCCTTGGGAATGCGCGTAATGCTCGTCATGGGGCCTAGCAAGAAAGCGGAGGGAAAGGGGGTGGGAGGGATATACTCGTGGCGTGCCCCGTGTTGCAAAATCAGCCCGAATCGGGCCGCACCTGGCGGAGGGCTTGTCAAACTGCCCCGGAAGCTGACGCGTCGCGGACTCGTCAACATGAACACACTTAGGCCCGAGCATCCCTGGGCCACGCCGGTGCTAAACTGCAAGTCGTGAATTTTTTCACAAACCAGCTGGCAAGTCAATGACATGCTTCCGCAAGTCTCAGCAGGGACTCGACTTGTCCAGTAAAACCACACCCTGCTATACTCCGGCACACGTTTTTCGCCGCCTGGCACCACTGGTGAACCGATCATGAAGATTCACGAATTCCAAGCCAAGGAGATTTTACGGGAAGCTCACATAGCCGTCCCGGCCAGTCTGGTCGCCCATACTGAAGCGGAGGCAGCTGCCGCCTTTGATCAGCTGGGAGGTCCCCTGGCGGTGGTCAAAGCGCAAATCCATGCCGGGGGTCGGGGCAAAGGTACCATCAAAAACAACCCCGAGCAGCGCGGCGTGCAGCTGGTTCGCTCCGCCACCGAGTGCGCTGCGGTTGCCCGCAACATGCTGGGGCAAGAGTTGGTCACCGTGCAGACGGGGCCCCAGGGCCATGCCGTGCAGCAAGTGCTGGTGGAGGCCGGCTGTGACATTGCCCGTGAGCTGTACCTGGGAATCGTGGTTGATCGTGCCGCCGGCCTGCCGGCGCTGATGGTGTCGCCCGCGGGGGGCATGAATATCGAGCAAGTCGCTGCGGAAACGCCCGAGTTGATTTTCAAAGAACATTTTCATCCCGACGAGGGCCTGCAGGCCTCGCAAGTCGCCGCGCTGTGCGATCTGCTAGAAATCACGGGCAGCAGCATCCAAGCCGCCGAAAAGTTCATGGTGGCCCTCTGCCGGCTGTTTGTGGACTTGGACTGCTCCATCGCTGAAATCAATCCGCTGGTGGTCACGGGCGGCGGCGATGGATGCCAAGATCAACTTTGATGACAACGGTCTTTTCCGACACCCGGAACTGGTTGCCCTCCGTGACATGAGCGAGGAAGATCCCGCCGAGGTGCGGGCGGGCGAGGCCGGGTTGAGCTACGTCCAGCTCGAGGGCAATATCGGCTGTCTCGTGAATGGTGCCGGCCTGGCGATGAGCACCATGGATCTAATTAAGTTGCACGGCGGCGAGCCGGCGAATTTCTTGGACGTGGGCGGGGGCGCGCAAGTGGAGCAGGTCACCGAGGCCTTCCGCATCCTCCTCGACGACCAGAACGTGCAGGCGGTGCTGGTCAATATCTTTGGCGGCATTATGCGCTGCACCACCATCGCCAGCGCCATCGTCGCGGCCTACAAGCAGGTGTCCTTCAATGTCCCACTCGTCGTACGACTGGAGGGTACCGAGGTCGCGGACGGCCGCCGGATTTTAGCCGAGAGTGACGTTGATATTATTACCGCCGATGATTTAACCGACGCAGCCAACAAGGTGGTGGCCGCAGCCAAGGCGGCAGAGCCTGCCTCCGGCTAGACCGGGGGGGTCGCCGCAATCCTGTTCGGCACGAAAGAAAGTTGTTACCAAGTAGCGACAGTGAAGGAACCACGACGAAACAACGGAAACAACGTCCAACACGAACTAACAAACGAAAAATTAGGTCCCTGTTCGTTGTTGCGTTGTTTCGTTGTGGTTCATTAATAATTTTTACAGTCAGTGGCATCTATCATGAGCATCGTTATCAATCGAGACACGCGCGTTGTCTGCCAGGGGATCACTGGTCGTGCGGGAAAGTTTCATAGCCAAAACTGCCTGGACTACGGTACCCAGCTGCTGTGTGGCGTGACACCGGGCAGAGGTGGGCAGCAGGTGCTCGACCTCCCGGTCTACGATACGGTGGCCGAGGCCGTGGAAAAACAGGGCGTGGACGCGAGCATGATTTTCGTGCCGCCGCGTTTTACTGCCCAGGCAATTATCGAAGCGGCGGAGGCCGGCGTCACAACGATTGTGGCGATCACGGAAGGAGTTCCCGTGCTGGATATGGTCCGTGTCTACCAGAAAATTAAGGACATGGACGTGTGCCTGATTGGTCCCAATTGCCCCGGGGTGATCACCGCGGACGAGTGCAAGATTGGCATCATGCCGGGCTATATCCATCAGAAAGGCACCGTGGGCGTGATGAGCCGCAGTGGCACGCTCACCTACGAGGCCGTGTGGCAGCTGTCACAAATCGGATTGGGCCAAACCACGTGCGTGGGACTGGGAGGGGATCCGATCGTGGGGACATCTTTTATTGATCTGCTCCAGATGTATCAGGAAGATGACGCCACCGAGGCCATCATCATGATTGGAGAAATCGGTGGCTCCGCCGAAGAGGAGGCCGCCGCGTTCGTGAATGCTGGCCGCACAGCCCCTCCCGGCAAACGCATGGGCCATGCCGGAGCTATTATCTCGGGAGGCCAGGGGACAGCCGCCGACAAAATTGCTGCCCTGGAAGATGCCGGGATCGAAGTCGCTCAAAGCCCGGCCGATATAGGCGCGGCCCTGGGACGCGCCCTGGCTCAGGCCTGAGGCAGACGGCAGAACCCTCCCCACAAATGAGCCGATGGGCGATAGCCCCGGTTCTGGCACGTCTCACGGAACCGGGGCTATCGCCCATCGGCTAGGACTCGGTGGGGCTGTCGCCGCGGTTTCAGTAGCTGAGACCGGCTCGCAAGAAGAGTGAGCTATCCAGGGAAACATCCGGCGTCGCGCTAGAAAACTGCAACTCACGGCCAAAGACATAACCGGCCTCGAAACGTCGGCTGATGCCGCCGATAATTTTTCGCTCGTAGCCGGCCAAAATACGGTAGTCGTTGTAGGTCACCATATCTTGGATCAGCGTCAGCGGACGCCGCACCGACCACACCCCACCTCCCAGCTCGCCACCCGCGTACAGCAATCGCTCGTCGCCCGGTGGTCCTCCCACGGTAGGCCACCGTAACACCACCCGGGGACGGGGCATGATAAATTCCCAACGGAGGCGAGGCGATGGCTCGTAAATGTAACCTACCGCCGGTATCAGAGCGACATTTTTTCGGTTGAGATAGACCACCCCCAGTACCCATTTCCTGCCCGGAGTTTTTTCATAAACCCCAAAGGCCATGCCGGTTACGCGAAACGCGTCGGCATCGCCGGAGTCAAAGTCGCTGTAGTGTCCCAAAGTCACCGCCGCCATCATGGACCACGGGCCTTCACCGAATCGGCGGAGATGGCGAAACTCGACCTCCGCATCATAGACCTGCCCTGGTAGGTCACCGTGGCGTGATCAGGAGCGGGGTGTTGGGGCGCAGAAAAGGCACTCCCAACACAATCCCCGCCTCCAGGTCGCTCCATCCCATGCTGTCTCCGTCCAGCTGGGGGACCCAGGTACCGGCAAAGAACAGCTTTTGGAAGAGGCCCGCGCGTGTCCCCGGGGGTAAGCCAGAGGTCGGATTTCCGGGGCCGGTATCTTCCTCGATGGCTTCGATGACGACCGGGGTGTTGGTCGCCAAGCCCATCTCATCCAGCAGGATAGGGCTGTGGCAGCTGTCCGGCGCGTGGTAGACCTCACCGGGCTGGGGTGGCAGCTGCTGGTTCGTCCAGAATGCTGGCGATTCACCAGGGATGGGACGAACGACTTGACTCGTTTGGCTATAAGCCAGCTGGCTGACCGCCGCCAGGATCGTCAGGCTGAGCAAAATTCGAATTCGAAAAAGCATGCCAGTCGCCGCCCTAAAAATCCAGGCCGGCTCGAAGCATCACGGTGTCATCCAACTTGAGTTGGGGAGGGGTCCTCGAACGATCGTAGATTATTTCGCGGTCAAAAACGTAGCCTACTTCAAAATGGCCGCGGGCCTGGGATTGGGTTTCCCACTCCAGGCCCAGTAGCAAGCGGATATCGTTGTAATCAATATCATCTCCCACTCCGCCGAGCCGTTCGACCGTCCAGCGTCCGCCACCATATTCCCCGGCAAAATACGTCCACCACTGGCTGGAACCCACATTGACCCAGCGACGGCGGATCTTGGGGTTGGGAAAGACCAAATACGTATCCCAGAGGTTACTCGGTCGCCAATGAATACCAATCGCCGGTAGCAACTTGATGCGATTGCGGTCGAGGTACCAGACGCCTAAATGAAAATCAAGTTTTGGAGTAAAGGCCAACACCCCTACGCCACGGCCCAAAATGCGGACCGAGTCGCTGTTCACTTCCTTAAAGTCACTCCAGACCCCAGTGCGGAGTCCCAGGTCCGCATGCAACCAATCGGTCAGCTGCGGATGCCAAGCGGTGTCCAGATAAGCGTCGTAAACGCGGGGTGGCAGATTGGCAGCCACGCTGGCGGGCCCGGACAACCAGTTGAAGGCAAAGCCGGGCGTGATCAACAAGGGGGTATTCGGATTGTAAAAAATGGGCAGGCCAAATGTAGCCGCCAGCTCGGTCCGATTGATTTCCAGCTGAGTGGGTTTGTTGCCGCCAGACAGCCAGGTCTGTTCGAAGCTCAGCTGCTGCAACAGCCGCTGCAGTTTTGCGAAGTTGCCATCGGCGTTTTGGTACTGGTAACTCCCCGACTCATACTGAAAGGGAAGTCCGTTGGGATACAGCGATCCTCCTTGCTGAGGAACCTGGGGCGCGGTCAGCGAGCCGGCGGGTGGCAAGCTTGGCTGTCCCGCGGGAGGTGTGATTTGGTAGGGCACGTTGGCTGGCGGTGGCCCGAGCAGGGGATTGCCATAGGGATCAAAACTGGACGCCCCTGGTCCCGGCAAGACGGGTTGCGGCGTGGGCGCGTAGGTTGGCCCGGGGACCACATCGGGCGTGACAGTGCCCGGTGCGACCGGGGATGCCGAAGGAAACTGCACCCGCTGCGCGGACGCAGACCGCACGGGAGGCAAACAGCCCCAAAACACAAGCAGGATGGTTAACCAGCGAAACAACACGCGATCGCCTGGGGCGCAGTGCAGAACAAGTGACGGATTAGATTGTGGTAGTACAGGTCACCCCCACAGGCGTCAAGTTCGCTTGGGTTGCTAGTGTTGGGTGGCACCCAACGCTGGTAAGGATTTTAGTGGCAGTATTGGGGAGTTTCCAGTCATTCCCGCGTAGGCGGGAATCCAGTAGCAGTGCCCGTGGTCTAGATTCCCGCTTGCGCGGGAATGACGCAGGAGTGCTAGCGTTGGGTGGCACTAACACTTGGGGTGGCACCGACAATCGGCCGGCAGAAAGTCGTAGGCCAGGCGAAGCCCCACCTCGCCTCTATCAGGTGGGGCTTCGCCCCAGCCTACAGCAGAATCGCCGCCGCTAGCCCGCGCGCTTCTTCAGGACGGCGTACATGTTGTCGCTCAGCGGGAATTTGTCGAGCAGCTGTTGCCGGGCAACGCAAAAGCCGGTGGCTTCCGCGAGTCGAGCCAGCGTCTGCGGGGTGAAGTAGTTGACGTGATCGGGATAGCGAAATCCGCACCACTTCTGTCCGCGGAGGCGGCGATTCCAGGAGGCAAAGTTGGGAACTTTGATCACCACCACTCCGTCTGGAGCCAAGGCCTGCCGCGCTTGTGTGAGTAAGCGGTAGGGTTGCCGTTCATGTTCTAAGAAACAGGACATCACCATCACATCCGCCTGCTCGGCTGCCAGGCTGGCCACACCGTCGATCGCACTGGAAACAATCACACGTCCGCCGGCCTGTTCAAATTTGTCAGCAGCCAGGGCCGCCATCTGGGGCGAAACCTCAATCCCCAAGGGTTGGACCTGCCGTCCCTGCAGCTGGACGCGCCGGCAAATCTCCTCCAGGAGCGATCCCCTCCCGCAGCCGATGTCCAGCACGCGGAGCGGCTGTTGTCGGGGGGGAAGGTGTTGGCACACCAGGGTGCTCATCTTATTGCGGCGGGGGAAGAGCCGCGACTTCATCCGGATGGCCAGCAACGACAAGCGGGACACGATGGGTTCTGCCTGGCGTCGCCGCTCCGCTTCGGCAGCGGAGGTTTTTTCCCAGGCAAATTCGCTAGCCAACTCCTCGTACTCGGGGGGATTGGCCAAGTACACAAAATCGGTTTCTTGGCAGCGGACGATGTTCCAAGGAGAGCGCGAATAGGCC
>CAMYJY010000080.1 GCA_947258835.1 uncultured Pirellulales bacterium | reverse complement strand
TCTCCTGTGCCCGGAAGGTGCCGCCACCTACGCGGCCTATCGCCAAGCCCTCGCCGAGGGGCGGATCGACCCGGAGGACCGGGTGATGCTGTTCAACTGCGGAAACGGCCTGAAGTATCCGATGCCTCCGGTCGATCGCCGATTGGACCGACACCAGCCGATCGACTGGGAGGCGCTGTAGCAGACCGGCGATGACCGGCACCTCCACCGCGAGGGTGCCGCCGCTCGAACAAAGAGCCAGAGAGCCTGGCGATGCTCGCTACTCGACGACCACAGAGATGGTGTGGTAGCTGGTGGCACCGTCGGGACGGGGCGGCCGCGACTCGCTGGTCTGCGTCTCACCGTTACCGTCCGTCGCCCGCACCTGCAAACGGTGGGTGCCGGGTTGGGCGTCCCAGTTGATCGACCATTGCCGCCAGCTGTCATTGCTGAGGGGCTCCGAAAGCTCGGCAACTTGCCATCCGGAATCGTCGACATTCACCTCGACCCGGCTGATGCCTCGTCCTGGCGCCCAGGCCACTCCGGCAATATGGCGGGCTTCTGCCGCCACCCGGCTGACTGCCTCCAGGGCCACGGCACCCGCGGCAGCCAGCTGCTGCTCAGCCTGGTGGCGGGTTTCGTACTGATCCGCGTCGAGTTGCTGGATGAGTTGCCCCAAGTCCCCCGGACTCTCTAAGTTCTCAGTCGGTGGTTGCTCCGCCGACAGCGCAATCGCCGGGTGGCCGGTTGACCCGCTAATCGCCAGCAGCACCGGGCAGGCGAGCTGAAAAAACCAACACGCGGCCGGTGCAGGCTGAGCTCGGACGGACATCACAAGGGGCATGGGCGTGAACCTTCAATCTGGCGTCGTCGTCACGTTCGTCTGGTCGTCGGTAAAGCAGTAGCCAGCATGCGGGCCGCTAGCACTGGCAATAAGGCGCGCTTGAGGGGCTCCCCACGGGCATACGCTCCCGCTGCGCGGCGCACACGGGCAACCCGCGCGGCCGCCAGCTACCGCCATTGTACCATCATCTCAGAGGGGCAAAAGTTGGTTATTTCTCAGCCGGGAGGACGGATTAGCCGATGCGTCTTACAGCGAGCTGCCGCTCGGAAGGCGATGGCCCGCTCCCGTTGGTCGCTGCACTGCGCCTCTTACCGTTGGCACGGCGGAGGTTCGCCTGGGGTGGCTGTATTTTATTTCCGGGAGACCGCGACCTGTGTGCTCACTTCTGCAACCCGTGGCTAGATATCTGCTCGCTGCGCTACTCGTAATTAGTAGCGGCTGCGGCGGGGCCTGGCTCCGCTCGCCAGACCGTGGTGCTGCGCTAACAGTCGGTCCCGACCCGGCAGGGCCGGTGATGCAAGAACGCTGTCGTCGGTGGGGGGCGCATCGCAGGGCGCCAGTCAGCCCCACGTATGAAGCCCCGCTGCCTCCTAAGTTGCTACCCGTACCGACCAGGCCTGTAGTGACTTCGGTGGGGATGGCCCCACCGAGGCATACGAAGCCTGTGGAAGTGGACTACGGTCCCCAGCGGACGTTTCCGCCGCGACGCTAGGGCCCTGCCACACCCTAGGGTGCCAGCAATGCTGTCGCGACCTGTGACAAGCTAGGTGAACTCTGCCGGCAACCAGCGACGTGTCTTAAGCCATTTGTGGCAACGGGCCGATTCCGCTTTCTAGCACGAGAGTTTCGACATCCCGCCTGAATCGATCTCCGCAGTAGTTACGGTGCGCTAGCTTGACTTTGGAACGACTCACTATGCACAAATTGCGCACCTGCCGCAGCTCTGCCCTGCACTTGCCCACTCACTGCGTTTGGCTGGTTGCTTTGTGTTGTGGGATGGGGTGGCTGCTGCCCACGCCAGGGCTGGCTACCGAGCGGATGACCCCCATCGTGCGGGCAGTCCGCGATGCCCGACCAGCGGTGGTGAACATCCAAGGGCAAAAAGCCGTTGCTGAAGTCTCGGCCGGAAAAAGCTCCGCGCCACCGCGCCAGGTCAATGGTATGGGAACGGGGATTGTCATCGACGCGCGGGGATACATTCTCACCAATTATCATGTTGTGGATGGTGTGCGTCAGATCAATACGACCCTCGCCAGCGGGCAGACGTACGTGGCCCAAGTTGTGGCCTACGACAAAAAGAGCGACTTGGCAATCATTCGCATCCGTGCCCCCTCTGACTTGCCAGTCATCCGTCTGGGGACCTCCGCAGACCTCATGGCGGGGGAGACGGTTGTTGCCGTAGGCAACGCCTTTGGCTACGAACACACGGTCACGACCGGAATCATCAGCGCACTGCATCGCAACGTGCAGGTCAACGAAACCCAGCAGTATTTGGATTTGATTCAAACCGATGCCAGCATCAATCCCGGCAATTCGGGTGGTCCGCTCCTCAATGTGGACGGTGAGATGATCGGTATGAACGTGGCGGTGCGGGCTGGGGCGCAAGGGATCGGCTTTGCGATCCCCGTAGACAAGGCCTTGGAAATCGCAACGCGGCTGTTGAGTGTGGAGAAACTGGAGAACCATTGGCATGGCATGACGGCGTTGGCGCTGGACGGTCCCCAGGGCCCCGTCACGATAGCTCGGCTAGACCGCAAAAGTCCTGCCGAGCGGTGCGGGCTGAAGCGAGGGGATCAATTAGAGCGGATTGGAAATCTGGCTATTCGCCGCCCCCTGGACGTGGAGCGTGCCTTGCTGGGCAAGTCCAGCGGTGCCCGCATTCCGCTGGTTGTTCGCCGCGGGGACGAGACGGTGGATCTTGACTTGCGTTTGACCAGTCGCTCTAAAAATCGGGCCACTGCCAGAAACGCGGCGGCAGCGCAAGCCTCGCAGCAAGCGATCTGGGAAACGCTCGGACTGAAGTTGCGGCCAGAGCCGGCGGCGACTTTCCGCGCACGAAACATTCCCTACCGCGGCGGCATGCGAGTCGTTGCCGTGCGACCCGATAGCTCGGCGGCCGTGCAAGGCGTGCAAGTGGGAGATGTCCTGGTAAAAATGCACCGCTGGACGACGGCCAGCGAGAAAGATGTGCGGTTCATCGTGGATCATGCCGACGCCTTGGCCCGCGTGGGCAAAGTGAAATTTTACGTTGTCCGCGGCGAAGAAACCTTCTTTGGGCACCTGTCGGTGGCCAGTCGCGCGGAGCGTGCGGTCCGCTGAGCATGCTTTGCTCAGCGGTTGCCCTGCGGCGTGAGTAGTAGGCTGTGACGGGTCGTATTCTCAGGATGGATGCCACTGTGTACCGTAGCTTCCCTGCGGAAAACATGCCCATGATCCACTTCCACAAAGCCCAGGGACTGGTAGAGGGCCAAAGCGGCCGCGTTGGTGGACATGGTTTGCACTTCGATGGTGGAGACCCCACGTCTTCTGAGCAGGCGAAAGGCCTCTCCCAGCAGATAACTGGCACAGCCCTGTTGCCGCCTCTCGCTGGAGACCTGCAGGTCCCATAAACCAGCAGTGCAAATACCCCAGCTAGCAGAGAGGGGCTGGATGTCCCAGAAGGCGGCGGCGGCAATCCGCTGGCCGGTGGCCTTGTCGGTTAGCTCAAAATAGTCGCGTTGCTGGGATCCCCAGACACAGGCCTCCCACCAAGTCGTCGCCAGCGGGTCGTGTTTTTCAACGACCCGGGTCGAGCGCCGTAGTTGTCGGACTTTATGCGAGACCTTCGCGCGAAAACGTACCAAGTCACATTGCAGTATCGCTACCCGTTCCACGGCTTGATAACCGCGTTGGTTGCACGTTTCGCGGAGCAGCGTGTTGGCTTGCAACACCCCTGGAATTTCACTGCCCCCGTAGAGCCCCAGGTAAAAAGAGTTCAGCGGTTTGATACCGCCTGCGTAGGTTACCTGCGCGCCTCGGGAGCGTAAGTACTCCTCGCTGGCTGCCAGCAGGGCGTTGGCCAGGCCGGAGTCCTGGTGTTCCGGGCGGAGCATCAGCAGATGCGTCGTGCCCAGGCTGGTATCGATGGCCGTGCCGGCGTCGTTGGGGCCGAAGCCCGCGTGCACGAAGCCTACCGGTACTTCGTCGCGCGTGGCCACGATCAGGCCCCGGCGATCGAAATGCATCTTGGAAAAGACCGCGTGTTCCAGGAGGGGGGCCGAGACCGGCTGCAAAACACCCCGCTGGGGCGGCTGGCTACGCCAGATCTCTGCCAAGTGCGGAGGATCAACATTCCGAAACGGCCGAAGGCAATGCACGTCGTTGGGCGGGGGGTCAGGGGGCAGGTCGGAGGGAGGGGCAGGGAATGCCCCCGGGAGGCGCCCTTAATTATGGCAGGCCTGCGAAAGGACGCAAGAGAGCAGCCGGCGAAGGTTTTTTCCTGCTAAGATAATCAGCTTCTCCAGCTGAACACTCGGAAGCGGCATTTTTATCCGTCCGGGTGACGCAGTCATGGTGGCTCATCAGAAAGTAAGCTGTTAAGCTGCGGGGGATTTTCGCGTCTGTCGCTGTCGCCGTTGGTCCGGATGTCCTTTCCAGCGCCGATGGACCCACCAGTATTGCTCCGGGGCCGTGCGGATCAGGTCCTCCAAATGCTGGGTGTACCAGGTCGTCAGGAGAGGAATGGTGTGGAGTGAGAAATCCTCTTGCTGCGGATCGATGATGTCGGCCACCTGCATTTCGATCGTCAGGGGCCCCTCACGACGGACCGCGGCCGTCACGGCCGTGGGGGCTGCACTGCCCAAGGTGAAGACCGAAACCGCCTTATGGGTCGAGGCCGGCCGGCCAAAAAATTCTACCCAACAGCCCTTGGGCCCGGCAAATTGGTCTCCCAGCAGGACTAATGTGCCACCGGCATGGAGAACCTCCGTGATTTGTCCGCCACTGCCTTGTTTGGACAGCATGTACTGGCCCGTGGAGCTGCGAAACGCATTCACATAACGATCCAGAAAGGGATTATCCAGCGGTCGCGCGACTGTGTGCGTGGGAAAACCATGCAGGGCGAGCAGGTAGCCGCCAATTTCAAAATTACCCAAGTGCCCAGATATGATCACGGTGGGACGTGGATCGACAAGTCGGACCAACATCTCTCGCGAGCTGGGCAGTCTGGAGTAGCGGCGCCAGGTGGTGCGTTTGAGTTTCCGCGGGGCGTGGGCAATTTCCATCAGCATCAGCAGCAGGTGTTGCCACATTGCCAGGCCCAGCTGGGCCCGCTGGGACGCCCCCGCTGGGGGAAAGGCGATCGCCAGGTTTTCCTCGACCACCTGCCGTCGAAAACGCAGGACCTCCCAACAAAACCAGCCCAGTTGGCGGGCCAGTAGCTCGCAACGATGTAGCGGCAGTGCCTGTACCAGACATACCAACAGCCGCACCGCCACGTAGGCAGCGTAGTCGACAACGAAACGCAACGATGGAGAGAGGCTAGGCAAAGGGATCCTTCCCGGGAAAGGTGCCTATTGTCTGGGAAGGCGGGCCGGAACGGCAAGGGCAGTTGGGTTGCGAGTTGCGAGTTGCGAGTTGCGGGTTGCGAGTTGCGAGTTGCGAGGTGATTGCGGTCGGTCGCTGCTAGGCCTGCTGTGCCGGTGGGTGCTGGCTCATCCAGTTTTGTCTGGGCAGGCTGGCAGGTTGGCTATTTTGGGGGTGGGCAGAAGCAAGCTAGCGTCGTTTGTTGGAGCCATGCCAGAAACTGCTGGGAGAATGCCGTGTAATCGTCGTGCAGTGGGCAAGGGTCGTTGTTGCCGCACCAGTGGGGGCCGAACGGGCAAAATACCCGACCGTCCTGACGCTCAAAGACCTGCACCACGTCGTGCAAACTGATCCTGCCGGGTGGACGTGCCAGCGCGTACCCGCCCCCCGGACCCCGCACGCTGCTGACCAAGCCCTCTTGCGAGAGCGTGGTCAGCAGTTTGGCGACGAGCGTTTGAGGTAACTGGCGGTCAGCCGCGATCTGGTGCGAAGAGAGCTGCTGCTGCAGGTCGTAGACCTCGGCCAAGCGACTCACGGCCGCAATGGCCGTCTGTGTGGTTTTGCCATAGCGAATCACGTCATCCGTCTTTTCATTTTAGGTGTGTGGCGCGAAAAAATCTGACAGGGGTTGGACATGCTGGGTCTGCAGGAGGGCCGGTCGCCCGCCTGCCAGAACGCGACCCTGCCCCGCCTGCCGCCAGCTTAGAGCGGATGCCAAAGATGTTCAAGAATAGAAGATATTTTTATCTTGTACTTACCGTTGGAACTAGGTAAGCTTGCTGCAGCAGGGGAGTGGAGAGTCGTGGCCGGCAGGTTCCCATCGCCACCGAGGCGGGGCAGGCCCTGCTCGGCAAACGTTTTTAATAAGATTCAGTAGTTCCAAATTGGGTACCGGAGGCTGTCAGCCGTAGGCACTAGCCTCGGGTGAATCCACAATGAACGTCTGCTAGCCTAGCACCCAACGCAAGCACGTGCGGCTCAATTTGGAACTAGTGAGAATAGGAGATCATCCGCTATGTGGTGCAATCAATGTGAACAGTCGTTCCGCGGCGTGGCCTGTCAGACGAGCCCAGGTGTGTGCGGCAAAGACGAGGACGTGCAATCCGTCCAGGAAATGATTCTCTATGGCTTAAAGGGCATGGCCGCTTACGCCAGTCACGCCCGGCGGTTGGGTCAGAGTGATGAGGCGGTCTCGGCATTTATCGAGGATGCCTTGTTTAGCACGATGACCAATGTCAATTTTGACTTGGAGTCCCTGCTCGAAATCGCCTTGGAGGTAGGAGAAAAGAACCTGCGGGTGATGCAGCTGCTGGACGAGGGGCATGTGGAAACTTTTGGCCCGCCCGCACCCACGGTGGTGCAGGAGGGGACCCGTGCTGGCCAGGGGATTCTGGTGACGGGGCATGATTTGGTGGACTTGTGGGATTTATTGCAGGCGGTGGAGGGGACCGACCTCCAGGTCTACACCCATGGCGAGATGCTGCCTGCGCACATGTACCCTCGCTTCCGTGAGCATCCCCACCTAGCCGGGCATTACGGCGGTGGATGGCAGAAACAGAAGCAAGAATTCCCCGCGTTTCCGGGACCGATTGTAGCGACCACCAACTGCATTCTCACGCCGCCACCGGAATATGCGGGGCGGATTTTCACGACGCGGTTCACGGCGGTGCCAGGGGGCACCCGCTTGCAGGACGGCGACTTTTCACCAGTGATCAGCCAGGCCGCCACCTGCCCTCCCTGTGCCGAGGCACGGCAAGGCAGCTCGACGGTGGGGTACCATCGCAGCGTGCTCCTGGACGCGGCCGAGACGATCGTGGCTGCAGTGCGGGCGGGGCAGATCAGTCGGTTCTTCGTGATTGGCGGGTGCGACGGCGCGGAACCCGGGCGGAATTATTTTTCGGACTATGCCCGGGCTACCCCGGAAGACTCCTTTATTTTGACGCTAGGCTGCGGCAAGTTTCGCATTCGCGAACACGATTACGGCATGCACCTGGGGCTGCCGCGGCTGATGGATATGGGGCAGTGCAATGATGCGTATGGGGCGATCGCCGTGGCCACGGCCCTGGCCGAGGCCTTTGATTGCTCGGTGAATGACCTGCCGCTGACCCTCGTTATCTCCTGGTTTGAGCAAAAGGCCGTGGCGGTGCTGCTGACCTTGCTGCACTTGGGTGTGCGGGGGATCACGATTGGCCCCAACCCGCCGCCGTTTGTATCGCCCAACGTTTTCCGCCGGCTACAGGAGGAATTTGACTTGCGACTGACCGGTGCCAATGCGGAGGCGGATCTGGCGGCTGTGCTGACCTGACATGCGTCCATCGTTATCACGATAACTCCCATGGAAAAGTACGCACCTCGTCTGCACGTAGTCTTGTATCAGCCAGAAATTCCCCACAACACGGGCAGCGTGGGACGTACCTGCCTGGCGGTGGGGGCCAAGTTATGGCTGGTGCGGCCGCTGGGATTTCGTGTGGATGACTATCACCTCCGCCGCGCTGGGATGGACTATTGGCAGCATTTGGAGTGGCAGGTGGTGGATGACTGGGCCGACTTGCAGCGGCACCTGCCAGGCCCACAACAGACCTGGTTTTTCAGCAAAAAGGCAACGCGCATCTATACGGAGGTACAATACTCCGTGGGCGATGTGTTCGTCTTTGGCCCCGAATCCCAGGGTTTGCCAGCAGACCTGCTAGCCCAGCAGGACCAACATTGTCTACGCCTCCCCACACGAGCCGTGGTACGCAGCCTAAACCTTTCCAACACGGTGGCCGTGGCGAGCTATGAGGCCCTGCGCCAATGGGAAGAGCGGCAGAGCCTGCCCCCGGCTTGAACGGGGGGCGGTCCCACCTCTGTCTTAGCCGATGGGCGATAGCCCCGGTTCCGTGAGACGTGCCAGAACCGGGGCTATCGAGAGCGTCCGGCTGAGGCTGACAGCATGGATAGCAAAAGTCGTTTGAATTTATTTCTCACGGAGCCACAGAGACACAGAGAAAGCAAGATT
>CAMYJY010000079.1:2331-18620 GCA_947258835.1 uncultured Pirellulales bacterium | reverse complement strand
AGCCCGAGCCGCGGGCGCGCGGGCATGTCCGGCGCCAGGCCGCGATAGAGGTGGATCGGCAGGCCGGCCAGGACCAGCGACCCGGCCGCGGCCAGGAAGGGCGTCAGGCCCTCGGTGCCGGTGGCCTGGAGGACCAGCGGCCCGGCGGCCAGGCCGCCGTAGAAGGCCGTGGTGTAGAACGCGACCACGCGCCCGCGGCTGGTGTCCGTCGCCACGGTGTTGATCGATCGGGTGGTGGGGCTGTATGCCATGCTGATCTTAGCGGGACTCGCAATGAGCTACGCCGACTATGGAGGAGCCGCGCCGCCGGTGATTCGGAGTATCGAGACGGTGGTGTGGATGGCACTGGTGATCGGCACGGCCGGGTTATTTTTTGTGCTCAGTCCGTGGGCCACCTCCGCCAGGACCCATCAGCTGGCGGTTCGGGTTCCTCTCCTGGGTCCCACGCTGACACGTCTCATCGATGCCTTGGAGGTCTATCGCAATCGCCGCGGCTATTTGCTGGGTGCTTTTGCGCTGGCCTTGGCAACGCACAGCCTGTTGGTGACCAGTTTTTGGTGCATCAGCCAAGGACTTCCCGTGGCCGGCCCGACGTTTTTACAAAATATTTGTATCGCGGTGGTGGCCATGGTCGCGGGGGCCGTCCCGGGCATGCCCGGAGGCTTGGGGGTGTTGGAAGGCACGTTGGCCTTTCTGTATACCGTGGTTGGCAGTTCGCAGGCCGACGGTGCCATCGTAGCCTTTACGTATCGGGCCATGACTTACGTCGTGGCCGCCTTGGGGGCGTGCTACTACTTCGCAGCGCGCCAGCAGGTAGACCGCCTGCTGCACGATGCGGAAGATTTGGCCGAAAACATCGCGTAGAGCTACGAGGTGGCCAGCAGGACACACGTTTCCGCGGCCGGTCGGTGAACCGCTGGTCTGCTGGGAGCCGTCTGCTGCTGCTGCTGCTGCGTGTGGTGTTGATTCACGCGGAGGAAGTCTTGTTCCCGCCCGATGAAGGCTTCTACGACCAAAGTAGCTTGTGTTTGGGACGCTGCCGCTGCAGAATTACCAGTTTTGAGGTGGGGTCTATCGAGGTGGGCCCGCTGGGGTGTACACTTGATACAATCGTTGCCATCCTGCCTGTGCGAGGACGAATGATGCCCCTGCTAATTCAAAATGGCCGCATGATCACCGCCGACGATGATTTCGTGGGCGACATCCTCTGCGAAGGGGAGGTGATTACCCAGCTGGGACCCCACCTGGCGCCCCCGCCGGACGCGGAAATCGTGGATGCGACCGACAAGTATGTCTTTCCTGGCGGCATCGATCCCCATGTCCATATCTATCTGCCCTTTATGGGGACCTGGGCCAAAGACGACTATGCCTCGGCCAGTCGTGCAGCCTTGGTTGGTGGCACGACATCGCTGATTGAAATGTGCTGTCCGAGCCGTGGGGAGCAGCCGCTGGAGGCCTGGGAATTGTGGAAATCCAAGGCTGCCAGCTCAGCCTGCGACTATTCGTTCCATATGGGCGTATCCAAATTTGACGATACGACCGAGTCTCAGTTGCGAGAAATTGTCCGTCAAGGCATCTCTTCTTTTAAGATTTTTCTGGCCTACCCGGGTGCCTTGGGCATCGGGGACCAAGAGCTGTTTGACACGTTAAGTCTGGCCCAGGAATTGGGGGTCATCGTGACTGCCCATTGCGAAAATGCCGAGCTGGTGGCTGCCCTGCAGCGACAGCTGTTGGCGGCCGGTAAGACGGGTCCCGAGTGGCACGAACCGTCGCGGCCCACGCAGGTCGAGGCGGCGGGTGTGGAGCACCTGATGACCTTTGCGGAACTTACCGATTGCCACGTGTACTGCGTCCACACCTCCTGCTTGGCGGCCTTGCAGGCGGTGCACAGAGCCCACCTGCGTGGCGTGCGGGCCTGGGTGGAGGCGGTGATACCGCACCTGCTGCTCGACAAGACGTCTGCCGAATTGCCGGATTTTGAGGGGGCCAAGTATGTCATGTCGCCACCGTTACGGGACGTGCGGGAACACGAGCCGCTGTGGGCGGGACTCCGTGCGGGGCTGATTAGCACGGTGGCTACGGACCATGCCCCTTTTGATTTTGCCATCCAGAAGGAAATGGGCCGTGGTGATTTCACCAAAATCCCCAACGGCATTCCCTCCCTCGAGGACCGCGTCAACCTCCTCTACACCTACGGCGTACGCGGGGGCCGTCTGGACTTGAAGACCTTCGTGTCGGCGACGAGTACCCAAGCGGCGAAAATTTTCGGCCTCTATCCACGCAAAGGCACTATCCGGGTGGGCAGTGACGCCGACTTGGTGGTTTATGATCCACACTACCGGGGTCCGATCTCCGCCGCCAGCCAGCAGACGCATGTCGACTACAGTGCCTTTGAGGGCTGGGAAATTTT
This sequence comes from uncultured Pirellulales bacterium, assembly GCA_947258835.1. Lineage (GTDB taxonomy): Bacteria > Planctomycetota > Planctomycetia > Pirellulales > Lacipirellulaceae > Bythopirellula. The sequence continues at coordinate 16,210 of CAMYJY010000079.1, read as the reverse complement.
GGGCAGGCCCAGCACGGTCACGGTCCGCGGCCAAATTCAAGTTCAAGACGGAGCCTTCGTGGGTCAGCTCGGCCACGGGCAACTACTCACCCGGGAACCCACGCACTAGGCGATGGTGGTGAGTCACTTTGGCGACGAAGGTGGTCTCGCCGAAGTTCCGCGAGGTGCTAGCATAGTGGCATGGCCGCGTTTACGTGCCCCTACCATCACCTCGCAGAGCGTGTAGAGTCCCCATCCCCCGGGCAATCACCCGCTTAGCCGTATCGCTAAACCGCTAAGGCCCACCTGCACGACGGGAAAATCCAGCGTAAGATGGCCTATCCGAAGTGGAAGGAGTGTATCTGTCCTGTCGAACTAGTTGCGGAACATCAACTTATCTTGGTCGTTGGCGAAGACTTTCACCCAGATGTCGCCGTTGGCGTCAATGAAGTACGACGATGTGGATGCATCGCGCACCTGAGCGATACTGCCGACGAGCGTGGCGTTGGTGATCGAGAAGCCGCTCGGCAGGCCCTCGAGCACAAAGATTCCCGACGCATCGGCCGGTGTGCCGGCATCGGTATCAACCGCCAGGTCAAGATCAAAACCGTCGCCCCAATTGGCAAGGGTGTTGAAGGTGATCCGCGTGTCGCCATCATTCAACAGGACAACCTGTTCGAAATCATTGTCCTGATCCAGTTCCGTTGCGTCTCCGTCTCCAGCAGTGATACTGACCACGGGGGTCGATGAAGCCGATCCCGACAAACGCTCTAGTGTGATCTTGCCAAATTCCTTATCGGCCGTCCGATACAGGTGCGTGCCAATTTGGATCGCGTTGCTGGCTTGCAGGAACGGGTTATTGAACACAAGGGTGGCACCTGCGATGCCGGTCAGACTGCCGTCGCTGTCATATAAGCGACTCGAGTCGAGGACTTCATTGTCGAACTGCTCAGGCGTTGCCAACGTGGGGGTGGCATGCAGCTGCCCATTGCGGTCATTGCCCTCATAGCTGATTCCCTGGAAGGTTGATGCAAACCGGTTGAATTTGTCGTTGATTTGGAAATTGAACATGAAGGCATCCGCAGCCTGGAAACCCGCAAAATGCGTGTCGACAACGTTGATCCCCTCTTGGTAGATAGCAATACCGGTGACGGAGAGTTGGTTGGGATGTCGGTTGAACGGGTCGTAGTTGCCTGCGGAGTTGCCGAGACTGTCGCCGACCACCAGACTGTTCCGCAGTTCGACTTCGTCAAGGGCGCGGAAACTGTTGTGGTTGTCTGCAGCCCGGAGCTCATTGAAGTCGATCTGGGTCTCAAGCCATACTCCAAAGTGATTTTTATAGGCGGTCAAGTGGTCTGCGACACCATGAAAAGTATCGGCCGTGAATTCCGTGAAAAATGGCGGATTGAACCCCGGCTTGCCGAGGCCGAACCCCGTGCCGGTCGCGTGGACGGTTGAGTATTCGTTGCGTCCCATGGGGGCTTCAAACGGTTTGTAACCATCGTAGAGACCGGTCTCCGCGGAGGACCCCAGGGGCTCCTCGACACCCACATACCAAAAACCCATGCCTTGGGACCCGGCTGTCACATTGCCGACGAAGTCGTTATTGGGGTTGGTCACCCAGAAGGCGGCCGAGAGCACGCCCCGAACGCCTTTGACGAACACGTCATCGTGCAAGTCGACCGTGAACGGGTCGAACCAGGTTTCATCCTGGTGGAAATTATTGCTTTTCAACCGCGACCCGACGCGATGGATGCCGAAGGCGATGTTCGCCGTCAGTTGGTTGCCGGTCTCCACGCCGTCTTCGAAGAAGAAGCCGTGACCGTGAACGTCGTGCAAGAGGACGCCCTCAATGTGGAGATTTTGAGTGCCGTGGATGGTGACACCACGATTGTTTGAATTCGTGATCGACGTATTCTGCAAGACATCCCCGCTGCGGTCTCCGGCAACGTGCCAATGGATGGGGTAGCGACCGGCTCTGCCCGCCTGGCCCATCAGATCGAGCTGCACGCCGTCGACGGTGATCTGGCCTGCATCGGCCATGATCATCGTGTGGGCGCCGACCCCGTTGGTCACGTCTTGCACGGTCTCGCTGGTGGTGCCGCCGTTGACAAAGTCGGGGCGTTGGACGTTTTCGTAGTTCGCATTAGCGCGATCGCCGAAGGCGTTGTCGGTATCTTCAGTGCCCTGGATGCGCACGTTGCGACTCAGCAACCCCACTTCCGCACGCATATCGATTTCCCAGCTGCGCGTTGCATTCGAGTAAGTTTCGATTTCGCCGAAGTGCTGGTAGGTCAATGGGCTATCGAGAGTCAGCGTACTCGTTCCATCGCCGTTATCGGTGATTGCCTCGATCGTGCGGACGTCTTCCTCTCGGTAGTCATGGGAGCTGCTGGCGATGACGATCTGATCGCCAGCAACCCAGTTGAGAGCGCCATCGTCGGCGGCAGACGTGACAATCTCACCGCTGGGCAACGTTTCACCATCGGTAAATTTCCGCTCGATCACATTTTTCACGATGATTTCAGTTGCATCGACACTCGCGGTTGCGGCAAGCTTGGTGAAGCTCAGCTTGTCTGCGCCGAAGAACTGCAGACGGCCGCCCATGTCGGTCATGAGAAACCCATCGTTGTCCGTGATGTTGATTGTGCCGCCAGCCGTTTCGACGACGTGGTCGGCGTCGGGGTCGGTGCCGGTGAGTGTGAGGACGAAGTTGCCTTCGTCGTAGCGATCGGCGCTGGTGCCGATCTGGAAGACGCCGCCACTGTTGACGTGCATCCAGCGGGTTGTCAGCGTCTTGGTCCCTCCGTTCAGTGGAGTGGAGATTCGTTCCCCTCCATCCCCATCAATGACCAGCGTGACATGGTGCCACTGGTTGGCTGTAACATCCGCGACAGCAACCCAATTGCCATCCCAGCCACTTTGGTTGTTTGACGTATTCCACCCACCCGCGTAAAGGGTGTTGCCTTCCAGGTAGATATTCAAACCTCGCGTTGTGCCACCCTGCTCGTAGATCATCTGACGCCCGGTCAAAGAATCGACATGGAACCACACCGAAACTGTTTTTTCAGGAAACGTGCCTTGATTCAACTCGGTCGACTTGGAGACGTTGACCTGGTCACCCTCCCCATCGAGATTGAGGTACCAGACGGAGTCGTCCAGTGAGCCACCGACGAATGTCCCGTTGTCGTCGATGGAGTCACCACGGGCAATATCGTTGAGGTTCCCCCGGTCAAAGTTCCAGGCCGCCGCCAACCCCTCGGTCGGTGCCAGATAGACACTTCCCCGACCGTTCGCGTGAAGCTGAGCGATTTCATCTGCCGGGAGCGCGCGATTGTAATTCAAGAGGTCGTCGATCCTGCCGCCAAAAGTAACGTCGACCGCAGACGACTGGTTCCCCGCGTGGGTTTTGGTATTCCCGTTCACGCCGCCGATCCCGATGGCGCCCGTATGCTTCCAAAGTTGCGAGCCTTGCGTGCTGCCGGCGAGGCTACCATCGTAGTAGACCTTGACCTTGTTTTCGCCCAGTTGAGTTGGATCGGAGGTCGGCGAGAAGCTCACGAATTCTTCTGGGACGTTCAGCGTGCCCAGCGCGACAAGCTCCTGGGCCACGTGATCTTGATCTGACAACTGCACCGTTACGCCCTGCCCAATGATTGCACGACTGGTCGCGTCCGGGATACCGTTATCCCACGTACTCGGGTCGTGCCAGTCACCATCTTGAATCGCCGTTGTTGCGGATAGCAGGTGACGTGGTTCAAGCGCCTCCAGATGGAGGGCATTTCGTGGCGTCAGCTGTTTCTTTTGTTTCCTGCGACGTTTCGCAGCACCTCTCCCTAGCAATCGCCCCAGTAAAGAAGAGTAGCTCTTGGGCCCGGCCATCTAACACCCCCTGAGTCCGACGGAACAACTTTAGAAATGGGTTGGTTTAGCTATCAAGCGTAGTCTTGGGCCTAATACGGCTGGAAGAGTACAAAGATATCAAACCGCACATAATCGCCCGTTATCAGATGAAGCGCTCCTACTGGGCGATGCTCAGTTGATTGTATGGAAGGCAATGAGTAATGCAAGAAAAATTTTGCAGATTTTACGTATTTCTAAAAGATGGATGCGGGTGTTTTGCACCATTACAAGCGGATCCATGGTGGATGTTTTTGCATTTGTACACTTTCAGCTGCCCTTTCTGAGATAGCGGTCAAAGGCCTGCATCACAGGAAGAAAAAGTCGCCCTTGCATTGACCGGCGGTCCCGTCGTCCTTATCCTCTGGCGAGCGCCTCGCTTTGATCGACAAAATCGTCGCCGCTCCATTGGTCGTCGGCCTGAATCATGGCTGGATCACTCGCCTTCTCCGCGGCCCGCGCCTGGGCTTGGCGAGCAACCAGGTCCTGGTGGGTCGTGATGTACTGCAAGCTATGGCCTTGGAAGTCCTCTAGGGATTCGAACTGATGTTGTTCCATAAATGCCAGTAGCTGTTCACACATCTGGGTGACCAGCTGGTAGCCAAATTTCATCACGCCGGTACAAACTTGCACCGTGTCGGCTCCCAGCAAGATGAATTGGGCCGCATCCTGTCCCGTTTCCACGCCTCCGATGCCGCTCAGGGTACGGTCCGGGAACTCGTCGCGAATCACGCGGGCTATTTCCAGACACATCCGCAGTGCGATGGGCATCACGGCACGGCCGGAGTAGCCGCCTGGTGTGCTGTAACCGGCGACCTGCGGTTCGGGGCGAAGGGTTTCCAGGTTGACCCCCAGCACGCTGCGAATCGTGTTGATGGCACTGACCCCGTCGCATCCGTTGCGCAGGGCCGCGCGGGCGGGATCTTCGATGCGGGTCACGTTGGGGGTCAGCTTGGCCCACACGGGAATTTTGGCGACCGCATTCACCCAGCCGGCAACCTCCGCCAACATGGCGGGGTCTTCGCCCATGGCCGAGCCCATCTTCCGTTCGGGGAGGCCATGGGGACAGGAAAAATTCAATTCTAGGGCGTCCACCCCCACGTCCTGGCACCGCTCGGTAATTTCTACCCAGGCATCATGGCAGTACTCTTCCATGATCGAAGCGATCAGTATTTTTTCAGGATACTTGTTTTTGACTGCCTCGAGTTCTTCCAGCCACACCTCAAAGCTGCGATCGGAGATCAGTTCGATATTTTCCCAGCCGATGATTTCCCGCGTTTGGCGGGCCCGCAGACGCGCGTAGCGCGGCTGGACATTGACCACTTTGTCGGCATCGAGACTGATCGTCTTGCAGACGACGGCCCCCCAACCTTCGTCGAAGGCTCTGCCGATGACTTTGCCATTGGTTCCTGGCGGGCCGGAGGCAATCACGAAGGGATTGGGAAGTTTCAGTCCATGGACGGTTGTTTCCAGCGTTGGCATCTCGGTGTTTCCTCTAGTCTGCAGTTTCTGCAAGAACGGCCGGAGGCCGTTCTTTTTCTTTTCAGTGCATCTTTAGTGTTTGCGTGCGTTGACCAAGTCGCGCACCTGCCGGCGTAGTTCTTCACTATTCCAACCTTGGTCTTCGGCCAGCGCCAACATCCGCCGCTGTTCTGCTGACGGCAGACGGGCCACGACCGCGTGTGCGGACCAAGACAGAGCCGGGCGACGGTTTTGCGGGGGTACCCGCCGAGCCACCGAGGCATAGCGACTGACCATTTCGGTCGACAACGTTTCTCCGCAGACCTCTCCAAACTCTTCACCGAACAGATCCTCACCGCGGTTGATCAGATCGCCAATCCACCACGGGCTGGCCCGCTGGCACCAGAGGGCAAACTGCAGGGGGCCTTCCCAGGCGGACAGCGTGGGACGGCCGGTCACGGTGACCTCCGCCGGGCGAAATCCAAAGGGCCCCAGCGCCATCGTGGGCTCTGTTTTCGGTTCTTTGGCGGACATGCGGAAACGGGCTACGAGTACAGGGGGAGGGTGGGCCGGCTTGCCGGCGGCGCTGGTAGGCAGCGACGGCAAAAACGGGTGCGCGGTATTTTTCCCGTAGATTTTACGGGCAATCGCTTGGATAATGGAAGTCCCAAAAACAGGCAGCGACGGCAAAAACGGGTGCGCGGTATTTTTCCCGTAGATTTTACGGGCAATCGCTTGGATAATGGAAGTCCCAAAAACGACGGTGGCGGGTGCAGAGCGCATCTCGCGGTTTGCTGTAGGCACAGTATCGTCATTCCCGCGCAAGCGGGAATCCAGTAGCGGGCGCGAGTAGTCTAGATTCCCGCCTGCGCGGGAATGACGCGGGGGAGCGGCGGGAGCCAAAAAAGGTCCCCCCAAGTCGGGGCCCTCACCGGAAACACCAGCTGCTGCACAATGGATTACCAAACCGCAAGGTGCGCTCCGGGTGCCTCCCCCCTTTCGGTCGGCCCATAAAAATTGCCAATGAACATCGGCTCAGAAAAATTTGCCAGCTTTCCTCAGACACGACTGAGGCGGTTACGTCGTCACGAGTGGTCCCGCCGCTTGGTGCGTGAAAGCCGCTTGGTGGTGGATGATTTGATTTGGCCCCTGTTTATTTGCGAAGGACGGCAGCGTGCCGAGCCGATTTCCTCGTTGCCGGGGGTGGAGCGGCTGTCGGTCGACAGAATTGTGGAGGCCGTGGCCGCGGCGATCGATTGGGGCATTCCGGCGATCGCCCTGTTTCCGGCGACCCCCGCGGAACTGAAAACGCCCGCTTGCCAAGAGGCGCTGAATCCCGACAACCTGGTGTGCCGCGCGGTGCGTGCGGTGAAGGAGGCGTATGCGGACCAGGTTGGCGTGCTGTGTGATGTGGCATTGGATCCGTATGCCAGCCATGGTCACGATGGTTTGGTGCGGGACGGCTATGTGGTGAACGACGAAACCGTGGACATGCTCTGTCGCCAAGCGGTGGTGCAGGCCACCGCGGGCTGCGATATCATTGCTCCCTCCGACATGATGGATGGACGCGTGGGGGCGATCCGACAAGCGCTGGATGCGGCCAACTTCCAGCACGTGCAGATTATGGCCTACGCCGCGAAATATGCCTCGGCCTTTTACGGGCCGTTTCGTGATGCGGTGGGGTCGTCAGCGAACCTGGGCAGTGGCGACAAACGGACTTATCAGATGGATCCGGCCAATCATGCCGAGGCCTTGCGGGAGGTGGCTCTCGACATTGCCGAGGGCGCGGATAGCGTGATGGTCAAACCCGGTTTGCCTTATTTGGATATTGTGCAGCGGGTCAAGGACACCTTTGGCGTGCCGACGTTTGCCTACCAAGTCAGTGGGGAGTATGCCATGCTGGCCGCGGCCGCGGCCCAGGGTTGGCTCGATCGCGAGCAGGCGATAGGGGAAAGCTTGCTGGCCTTCAAACGCGCTGGGGCCGACGGTGTGCTGACCTACTTTGCCCGCGAAGTGGCCGAGCTGCTCTACCGTCGGTAGCAGCCGGTTGGACTACGGCGTGAACCAGGCCGTGAGTTGCGCCCCACAACAGATCTGCAGCACCACCGCCAGGCCGAAGCAGGGCATGGCCAGCCGAGGTAGGTTGGGTTGTCGCAGCAGCCAGCCTCCGCCTGCCGCCAGCAGGAACAGGGCGAAGATCGAAAAAATTGCAGCGCTGCCTAAAAAGGCCCCGCCCAGCGCGGCTGCTGCCAGGAGATTTGCCGGCTGGTGCGCCAGGCAACCGGTCTGGGGTGGGTGGGGACCGGTCCGGGGCCGTCGTCGGGGGAAAAAAATCCAAGGCGCAGCCAGTCCCATTCCCGTAGCCAGGCCCCACAGTGACGAGGACAGACCGAAGGTCGCCGCTCCATGCAACTGCGGTCCCCAGTATGGGGCAGCACAGCCTACCAGTAGTGCGGGCAGCAACAGCCGGCGTGGGACCGGGGTCCGCTCCAGATCCAGCAGGATCACGCTCACGATCAGGCAGACCAGCAGCGTATGGTAGGCATAGAGGCCCACCACCGGCCATTGCGGATCCCACACCACGGAGCCGGCCCCCGTCGCTTTGCTAATTGGCCCTCCCGGCAGGTTGGCACCCCCACGAAAAAGTTCCACGTATGCCAGTACCACAAAGGCCGTCCCTACCAACAGTTCCACGATGGCATAACGGGGAGGGATGGGGGCCTGGCAATCCCGGCAACGTCCTCGCAGCCGCAGCCAGCCTACTACGGGCAGATTGTCCTGAGCCCGCACCGGCTGTTGGCAGTGGGGGCAGTGCGACGGTCGCCAGACCACCGACATGCCTCGGGGCAGGCGGTAGGCCAGCACATTTAAAAAACTCCCCACACAGGCCCCGATCATTCCCAGCCACAGCGCGGTCAGCAGATCGAGGAGAAAATTGGCGGTCACGTGCACGTCCTCTCGCGTCAAGTCAGACGGACTATCTTCTCGGCCAGTTAACGACTATTATCGGCCGTCTGCAGATAATAGCGGCACTTCCCACCAGAACGGCCCTCGACCCCTAGTTTCTGCAAGTCCGTTGATCTGAGCAAAAAAAGCCTCCTCCGTCAAAGTAGTTGGAACTCAAGCTGAACGCACGTCTGCCGAGAGTTGGCCGGATGGGGCCGGAACAGCCCACTCCGTCCACTTCGCAACCCGTGCAGGACTAATTCTCACAGACGGTCTGGGGACGTGTTTTGGCAGCCGCAGTGAAAGACGTCATGGAATCTCCGTCGAGCATCGCCCCACCGTCCTCTGCACAGCGCAGTCCCAGCCTGTGGGACCGAAGTTTTGTGGGTTTGTTGTGCACCCAGTTTTTGGGGGCGGCGAACGACAATATTTTGCGTTGGCTGGTGATCGGTATTGGCAAACAGTACGTGGCTGCCGAGAGCGTGGGATTTATTTTAGCGGTCGGCAGCGCGGCCTTTGTCCTCCCGTACGTGCTGTTGGCCGCGCCGGCCGGTTATTTGGCCGATCGTTTTAGTAAGCAGCAGGTGATCGTGACCTGCAAGGTGGTGGAAGTCGTCATCATGCTGGTCGCCATCGGAGCCATCGCGGCGGGCAGTGTGCCGCTGATGCTGATTGCCGTGGCGGCCATGGGTGCCCAAAGCGCCCTGTTTGGTCCCTCGAAATTAGGCAGCATTCCAGAAATGCTCCAAGAGTCTAAAATTTCTGCCGCCAATGGCGTGATGGAGCTGGTCACCGTGGTGGCCGTGGCGCTGGGCATGGTGGTGGGCAACCTGCTCACCGAGGCCATGGGGCACCAAGGGCAGGACCGCTGGTGGCTGGGCGGCCTGGTGCTCGTGGGCGTGGCGCTGGCAGGATTGGCGTCCAGTTTGTTGATCCGCCGTTTGCCCCTGGCCAATCCCCACCGCCGCTTCCCTTGGGATACCGCGCGACAAACGTGGCGTGACGTGAAACTCTTGACGGATGATCCGGGCATGTTCCGGATCGCCTTGGGGATCATGTTTTTCTGGTCCCTGGCCATGATGGCGCAGCTGAATATTGACCAGTTTGCCTTTCAGGGGGGCGCCACCCAACAAACCCAAGTGGCGGCACTGCTGGTGGCTTTGGTGGTCGGGCTGGGGCTCGGAAGTGTGTTGGCCGGTGTTTGGTCTCGGGGCCGCGTGGAACTGGGCATCCTCCCCCTGGGAGCCAGCGGCCTGGTGGTCACGGCCGTGCTGCTGTTTACGGTGGAGGGCGAACTGTACGATCCCAGTCGGGACTGGACCTTAAGTTACGTCGCGGCCCAAGTGCTGCTGTTGGGGCTGGGGCTGTTTGCAGGGCTTTTTAACGTGCCGCTGGCCGCCTACATGCAGTGTTACAGTGCCGCGGAAAATCGCGGCTCGATCCTCGCTGCCTGCAATTTCCTGACCTTTGCCGGCATGCTGGTGACCTCGGGGCTGTACTGGCTCGCCGGTAGTCCCTACTTGCAGTTGAGTGCCCGCCAAGTATTTTTGCTGTGTGGGGTGGTCACCCTGCCCGTCCTCATTTACATCGTGATCTTGATTCCCCAGGCCACCATTCGTTTTCTGGCTTGGCTGGTCACGCATACGACCTACAAGGTCCGCGTCCGGCAAATTGAAAATCTACCCCAGCAGGGCGCGGCGTTGTTGGCGCCGAATCATATTTCTTGGATCGACGGCTTGCTGCTGGTCGCCATTTCGCCGCGGCCCGTCCGCTTGATTATCACCGAGGACCTGCTGTCCACCTGGTGGAGCAAACACTTGGCCCGGATCATGGAGGCCATCCCCATTCGCCGCCGCGCCCCCAAGGCCACCCGCTCTGCCATCGAGACCGCCCGCGAAGCACTCAATAACGGTGAGCTGGTATGCATCTTTCCCGAAGGGGGAATTACCAAAACGGGGCAACTCCGTGGGTTTCGCCCGGGAACGCTGGACATCCTCAAAGGCACTTCCGCACCGATCATTCCGGTCTATCTGGATGAGCTGTGGGGGAGTATTTTTACCTTTCGCGGCGGGCGGTTTTTTTGGAAATGGCCACGGCTGGCACCCCATCAGGTGTCGATTTGGTTTGGAGAAAAAATTATCGAGCCGGCCAACATTCATCAAGTCCGCCAAGCCGTGCAGGATTTAGGGGCGGCTGCCGTCTCCGGGAGAAAGGAACGCATGATGGTTTTGCCACGATTGATGCTACGCAAATGCCGGAAGGCACTGTTTCGTTTTAAGTTGGCCGACTCGCTGGGGACGAAGTGCACGGGTGGCACGTTGCTGATGCGAACGCTGATTCTGCGTCGTCTCCTCTGCCGCCAAGTACTGCAGCCGGAAGAAAAGTACGTCGGTGTGTTATTGCCACCCACGGTGGGCGGAGTGGTTACCAATGCCGCGGTCACCTTGGCCACACGGGTGGCAGTGAACCTGAATTACACCGTCAGCAACGAAATCTTGAACAAGTGCATCCGTCGGGCCGGCATTCGCCACGTGCTCACCACCCGCAAGGTGCTGGAGAAATTTGATTTCCAGGTCGATGCCGAGGTGGTGCTGCTGGATGACTTGCGCGGCCAGATCACTTGGATAGACAAAGTGTTGGCGGCGGTGCAGGCCTACGCGACGCCGCTGCCGATCCTGGAGCGGTTGCTGGGGCTGCAGCGATTGACCGGGGACGACGAACTGACGGTCATTTTTACCTCGGGTTCCACCGGAGAGCCCAAGGGGGTCGTGCTCACCAACCATAATATTGGCTCCAATGTGGAAGCCATCGACCAGGTCGTCCACCTCCGCAGTAACGATACGCTGCTGGGCGTATTGCCCTTTTTTCATTCCTTCGGTTATATGGTGACCATCTGGGCCGTGTTAGGATTGGACGTGCGGTGTGTCTACCACACCAATCCCAACGAAGCCAAACAAATTGGCAAGCTGGCGCGTACCTGGGGAGTGACCGTGCTGTTGGCCACCCCCACTTTTCTCCGGCTGTACTTACGGCGCTGCGAACCGGCGGATTTTGCCCAACTGGACCTGGCGGTGGCTGGTGCCGAAAAACTACCCACTCCGCTGTGTGATGCGTTCGAGGAAAAGTATTCCGTGCGTCCCGTGGAAGGCTACGGTGCCACGGAACTTTCGCCGCTGGTGTCCGTCAATGTCCCGCCCAGCCGCTCCCAAACCAGCAGCGTCGACTGCAAGGAGGGCACCGTCGGTCGACCCGTGCCCGGTGTAACCGCCAAGGTGGTGGATCCCGAGACTCGGGAAGATCTGTCCGTTGGCACGCCTGGGATGCTCTTGATCAAAGGTCCCAATGTGATGCCTGGCTATCTTGAGGATCCTGTAAAAACGGCGGAGGTGATGGTTGATTCGTGGTACGTCACCGGCGACATGGCCCGCATCGACAAAGATGGTTTTATCCAAATCACGGGACGTCTCAGTCGTTTCTCCAAGATTGGTGGAGAAATGGTGCCGCATCTCAACATCGAGGAGGCCATTCAAGATCTTGTGCAGGAGGAGGATGCGGAGGAGGACTCGGTGCGGGCGGTGGTCGCGGCGGTCCCGGACGCCAAAAAGGGCGAGCGGCTGGTGGTCTTGCACACGCACATCCACCACAACCCGCAAGAAATCTGCGACCACCTGAGCAACCTGGGCTTGCCGAATCTGTGGATTCCCAGTCCCGATAGTTTTCTGGAAGTGGAACAGATTCCCGTCTTAGGCACCGGCAAACTCGACCTCAAAGGTCTTGCCGAACTGGCCCAGCAACATTTTGGCGCGTGGGTTTGAGCAAGCGATGCTTGCTCAAACCCTCGGAAGTAGGTGCTGGAACGTGGCCAGGGCTATCTCGCCTTGTCATGACCCACATTTTTTGTTTCAGAAATTCGACAGGGCTTTATTTCTCGATAGATTAGCAGCTGGGGTACGCAACGGGCGAGGTATCCCCTCCACAAACCGCATTGGGTATTCCTTTTTTAACCACAGAGAACACGGAGATCACGGAGAAAATCTGAGGGAACGCTCGATTCCACCCTTAATTCTCCGTGTCCTCCGCGCTCTCCGTGGTAATTTTTTGGATAGAACAGCCTTTTTGCTAGCAGGGATTTGTGGGTAATGACAAGGCTATCTCGCACAGGTCCCCACGGGGTCTGGCTCATTTTTTTCGGCGCGTGGGGCTTTGCGTTGGGCACCAGTTTCACCGCCGAAAAAAATGTGCCTGACCCCTTCGAACTCCCCCTTTGAACTCCTTGACAGTGCTTTGAACTCCTGACCCCTTCGAACTTCCCCGCTGTCTACTTCCGCCGCGGTCGGATCCGCTGGGCTTGCTGGACGGAAGCTGTCGCCGAGTCACAGCCGGCGACGCGCAGCAGCTCTTGTCGTAGCGGCAGCGGTGTGCCAGGCAAACCGACAACTAATTTCCGTACCCGCTCGGGATGGCGGCAGGCTGTTTCGGAAAGATTGCCCACGAACTGCAAGGTGTCGAGAAAATTCTTGTCGGCCGTTTTTCCGACCCAAGGGTGCAGGGCCTTGGCAAATAGTTTGACCCCGGTGCGCTCAACACGCACAAACGTGTCCAGCCTGGCGGCCACGTAGTCTTTTTCATTCGTTTCTTGAAACGACCCGCTCCGCAACAGTAAGACACACTGCGCATGGATCGGACGTTGGAAGGGTTTTCCGTCGTAGGCTCCGTCTGCCAACATGACGATGCGATTTTGGGCACCTGGTTGGCACTTTTGCTCTACGATGGATAGTTGGGCGGTCGTGCCCGCGTTGTCGGAGAGACGAAAACTATTGGCCCCCGTGCGTTCGAGGTCCACATTGCTAATTCCCAGCTCCCGCCAGATTTCGACCAGCGTTTCGGGGTGCAGCATTAACCAGGTAAACAGGTCCGGCTGGCAGGCGACCACGCCGGTGGGCAGTCGACGGTAGAGACTGCAGTCGTTGAGTACGCGCTGGACAGCGCGGCGGTGGGGTGGGGCCATCCGTTCCAGGGGGATGGCCCGCAGCGCCTCCCGCTGGGCCAGCTGCGAAGTGGAGGCCTGCATGGATTTCGCGGATTCTTTGGCCGCCACGTCATCGATCTGGGCCCCGCAAATCGTGCCCAGCAGCAGGCAGGGCAGTACCATTTTAAGCATTGTGGAAGATTGATAGCTGTGCATGCATCCTCTCATCAGCCGGTACCGCATCCTGGCGGAAACTATGCGGGTCGTAGAACTATTTCGGCTGCTGATGCCAACTTCACCACAACTTTTCCGCAGCTTGCTGGCGGAACAGCAAACGGCGAGAATCCGTGCCGCCTGGGCCACCGCGCAGTGCTGTCACCTCCGGATCAGATAAGATGGTAAAGGAGCAAATAAATTTGCGCAAGCAACAGAAATTTTCATCGTTCGTAGCACGAAGACCGTGGCCCAGATTTTCTTTTCTTCGTGCTCTTCTTTTCTTCGTGGTTATTACTCAGAGTGAAAAACAAGTTTACTTCGTGCTAGCCGGTTTGGGCCGGAAAAGCCCACTCCATCCGCCTTGGAACCAGGTCTCGTGGTAAGCCGCCGCGGTGTGGAAACGGGGGC
>CAMYJY010000079.1:0-2288 GCA_947258835.1 uncultured Pirellulales bacterium | reverse complement strand
GACGTGGACATGAGCAATCTGGATTCCCGCCTGCGCGGGAATGACGTGGACATGAGCAATCTGGATTCCCGCCTGCGCGGGAATGACGTGGACATGAGCAATCTGGATTCTCGCCTGTGCGGGAATGACGTGGATATGGGCAATTGCGAACTGTGCGTCCGTTGCTGTTTTTTCGCATAGCTGCTGGAGACAAGCAGCACGGGGGTGGGTATAGTGGCAGCAGCATTCTGCTCTCCCGTGGAGCCCATCCTTCATTTTATTCTGTTGTGGAGTTTCTCATGGCCAAACAGTTGATGTTCTACGGGCAAGTCGTCCCGGTTTCCGCCCAGCGCCACGCCAATTGGTATATCGCACGCGAAGTCAACTATGGGTTTGCCAAAAACGTCAACTCCGTTCCTTTGGTTGCGTCAGAAATTCCCCACGCTAGTCGTGAATACACCGTGGTGTTCGCCGAAACAGAAGATGCCGTGATGCCGGTGGCCCTGTTGGGCGTCGCCAAACAGGAAAACCTGTATCTTACCGAGACTGGGGATTGGGACGCCAAGTACATCCCCGCCTTTGTACGGCGTTACCCTTTTGTGTTTTCCAAAGACGGAGACACGTACACCTTGTGCATCGACGAGGACTGGGATGGCTGTAACCAGGAAGGCCGCGGTGAGCGTCTGATCAACGAAGCAGGTGAGCGGACGCCGTATCTGGACCAGTTGATGGGATTTCTACAGGATTATCAGCGGAACGCCTACCAGACAACTGCCTACTGCAAGAAGCTGAAGGAGCTCGACCTGCTGGAGTCGAAGGTAGCTACTTTTACGTCCCCCACCGGGGAGAAAATGACACTCCAGGGTTTCATGGCGGTCAGTCGGGAAAAGCTACAGGCCTTACCCGCCGAGACCTTGGCGACGCTGGCGAAAACGGGTGAGCTGGAGGTGACCTACGCCCATCTGCTCTCCATGAACAATCTGTCGCTGATTCTGGAGAGGGGTTCCCAACAGGCGGTGCCGGCGGATCAAGCCGCAGAGTAATCGGGGGGCGATTGCGCTCCCCTACCGCGCCTGACGCATGATGCGGTGGGCCAGTTCTGTTACGCGGGCATCGCTGTCCGTGGTGGCTAACTCTCGGGCCAGCTCAAACAGTTGCGGGTCCCGGGTGGTGGCGAGCATCGAGAGTGCTGTGAGACGCACCTCGGCGTTGGTGTCCCGCAAGAGTTCGCGCAGGTGCCCGCGGGCCTGGCGGGCTGGCAATCGCTCCAGCCCCGCAATGGCTTGCAAGCGGGTGGCGGCCTCAGGCGCTGCAATTTGCTGGAGCAGATTAATTTCTGCCGCCGTGTAGCCCCGCTCTTGGAGCAGGCTGCGTGCCAGACCAGCTGCGTAGCGGTCCAGTCGCGGGAGTTGGTGGATTAAAGCTGTGGTGGACAGTTGTTGGAGTTTGTCTCGCTGGTGCTTCATTGCGACGGGGCCAGGGACGTCGACGACTGTGGGAAACGCCCCGTTCTGTGGTGCCCGAGCCCCGCTGGGGCTGCGGCTGATGCGGTCCGCAGCCTCCCGTTTGGGAAGTGGGGTGGCTGAGGCCAGCGGCCCATGATCGGCTGGGGCGGGATTCCGGCTGGGTGGCCCAGTCCCATCTTGCTCCATCGGATTGATGGACTCAGGATGGACTTCCGCCCGTAGTGGGGCGGCCGGCGCTGGGGGCGGCGGGGGGCTGGCAGCCTTCTCGAAAAGGTCCCCCAAGGTATCCCAGAGGAGGGCCTGTCCCCGGTCGGTGTGGAGGGCCGCTAACCAATCCGAGCCACCGCGGGGTCGGTATGTGCCCGTTGCCCTGGGGGGCTCAAAGTCACGCAAGCACCCAAAACTTTCGTCGAGATCAACACGGGGTGGTGAGGCCATGGCAGAGGTCCGCCGAGTCATGGGCCAGTGAGACCCCGCAGTGCCAGGCAGACTAGGACTCCCGGTCGTTCGCTGGCCCAGCAGCTGCTCGCTGGCAGCCAGCGCCAAGGCCGTTTCCTGGGCCGAGAGATTATGCGACAAGTCAATGAGTCGTAGCGCCACGCGTTCCGCCCAGAGTTTTTCCGACGGCCCCCAGGACTCGGCCTGTGTTGCCAGAACGGCCGCCAGGTAGGCGGCGTCGGGACGGTTGGGTAGCCGGTCGATGCGAGCTGCCGCCCTGAGTATTTTGGCCCGCTCCCGCTGGTCGCTTGTTGCCGCGAGGGCAGCCGAGATTTTTGCCGTGGGCGATACAGAGGACTCCTGCGGTAAGGGGGCGTGCAGTAAATCGATCTGCCACTGGTCCAG
>CAMYJY010000078.1 GCA_947258835.1 uncultured Pirellulales bacterium | reverse complement strand
GCTAGGCGCTGGGCGTGGGAAGCGTAGATGGCGGGAGGTGGGCATTGTTTGGGTTCTACTTACGTCGAGTCGAGGGGGGCAGGCACATTTTTTGGTGGTGGTAGTGCTGATGCCGGTAATCCAGTCGGTCGCGCCAAAAAATGAGCTAGCCCCCGGTTGAAAAAACCCGGGGTGGCAGCGGTTGGCGATAGCCTACCGATGGGACGCAGTCACCAGAGGTTCCACAACGTCTCCAGACAACCTCTGGCGGCTGCGCCGCCCAGGTAGGCTGCGCCAACCTGGGCTACCCCTGGTACCCCTGGAAGACTGCTCCCGGCGGTATTATTCATTGCACCGCGCGGACGACGTAAAGTCAAGCAATACTTGGTCTTAGAATGAGACGCTGGGGCCTGTCGGGAGTACTACTGGCAGCTGTAGACAGCCAGCCAGCAATCGAGCACTGCGCAAATCCGCCGCAACATGTGCTCCCTCGCGTGTTATTTTGCAACACACGCACACACGAAAAAAGGCCGCGACACGAAGCCTGTCGCGGCACTTATTTTTCTCAGCAGCGCTAATGTTCAACTTCTCAATGCGACACGCAGCGTTCCGCTTGTGGAAATCGTACACATCGTAGGCTGGGACGCAGCCCCACCTGTTTTGAACTCACCACAAACTCAAGCGGAGGCACCTCACATCAAATATCTCACATCTCACATCTCACATCTCAGTTATGTGCCAAACTCTGGGCGGCGACGTCCGAGTTGGCCTTGCAGGCGTGAGACAATCGCACTGTGCATCTGACTGACGCGGCTTTCACTCAGGTCGAGCGTGGAGCCGATTTCCTTCATCGTCATCTCTTCGTAATAGTACAGGATGATGATCAGACGCTCGTTGCGGTTGAGACCTTTGGTGACCAGCCGCATCAGATCGGACTTCTGAATCCGCTTGGTGGGATCCTCGCCCTTCTTGTCCTCCAGAATGTCGATCTCGCGGACGTCTTTGTAGCTGTCGGTCTCATACCACTTTTTATTGAGACTGATCAGACCGACCGCATTGGCCTCCTGGATCATCTTTTCCAGCTCAGCGACCGACATCTCCATATGCGCGGCCAACTCGATCTCGGTGGGGGACCGGCCGTGTTTGGCCTCCAGCTTTTTCACCGCTTCGTTGAGTTTGCTGGCCTTGGAACGCACCAAACGAGGAACCCAGTCCATGCTGCGTAATTCGTCGAGCATCGCACCGCGAATCCGCGGTACGCAATACGTTTCAAACTTGACACCCCGCGACATATCAAAGGCCTTGATGGCGTCCATCAGGCCAAACACGCCGGCAGAGATCAGGTCGTCGAGCTCCACGCCGTCCGGCAGGCGGGACCAGATCCGCTCGCCATTATATTTGACTAGCGGTAAATAGCGTTCGACCAGCCGGTTGCGTAGATCGCGACGGGTCGGGTCCTTTTTGAACTGCTGCCATACTTCCACAATTTCATCTTGTTGGGCGACAGTCGTTGCCATGCGCTTCCTCCGTGATGCTCCGCCCGTTGTCGTGTTCGGGCATGATGGTCCGTGAGATTCCGTTCTCGTGTTCCGTAAATATGTCGTTCCCGTAGTGGGATGGGTGAGTCCTTATGGTGTTCCCTTCAGCAGGGGCATTATGCCTGTGCTTCCTCCTCGGTTGGTTTCTCGATTGCTGCCAATTCGGCCTCCAGGCGACTCTGGACCGACTGCACGATGGTCGTTTCGGCAATGGTTCCCAGCAACATGCCCATGGCCGCGAACACGGCCATCCATATCAATCCAGTTGTGAGCGTGGCATCACAGCCGGCACCATCCTTGAGGCCTCGCAGGAGGACGACGGTGATGGCCAGCAGTGCCATCACCGCTGCATACTTCCGTGCCATCGCGTAACCTCTGTCCGACCAATAAGCCTGTGCCACAAACGGTAATTGAGCGACCAACGGGAGCGGGCAAGCGCTTTCCGAGCGGCAGCTCGCTGTGGTTGGCGGCCCCCCGGTCGAGCCGGGGGCAGGCTCTGCCGCCCTGTGTGCTTTGCGGTATCTCGAGCGTTTGCCAATCTGGCTAACAGCAAGGTAAATCGCGGGCTCATCGGCCGCGCTCGCTCGAGCCAGGCGCTCCAGTAGGCAGTAAACTTTTTGCAATCGCGCCAGTTTAACACCTGGCGGTAGCAAAACCTACTTGCAACGAGTATCGTCATGTTGGTCCTTCGGCCTGAAATCATTCTGCAATAGATAACGAATTTTTTAGACGTTGGGCCACTGTGCTAGCGGCGCTGGGCGCGGTGGGGCGCTGGAGACGGTGCGAAACAACCAAGTACTGCCGCAACAGATCGGCCGCCAGTAAACGTACCGCTTGGTGGAATTCACGGTTCTCATCGCCGAGGGAACGATCGCCGCTACCGGCTGGTTCCGCTGGCAGAGGGAGCGTGACTGGCGCGTCGATCTGGAGTCCCAAAAACTGTCGGCAGGTGGCTTGAAATTTTTGGCCGACCCGTGTGGCCGTGTCGGGGTCTTCGCCCTGGTTCACCACCAACCGTAGCTTGCTCTCCGCAGCGTCTCCAGCAGCCTGTTTGATCATGGCATAACTGTCCGTGACGACGGTGGGACGCGTGGAGGTCACCAGCAAAATTTGTTGGGCAGCTTGCCACAGACACTGCCCCCACGGACTCATTCCCTGGCCAGCGTCCAGCAAGACCACATCGGCCTGCGACCCGAGATTGCCCAGCTCGCCTAAAAAGTGTTGCACGGATGGATACTGCAAGTCGGGGGGGGCCGCGGGTTCCCAGCACGCCGGTAGGAAACCCAGTCGTTCTCCCACGGGCGCGATGACTTCGACCGCGGTCCGCGCGCCAGACAGCACATCTCCCAAGCAGCCGCTGCGCGTGGTA
Source organism: uncultured Pirellulales bacterium (assembly GCA_947258835.1). Taxonomy (GTDB): domain Bacteria; phylum Planctomycetota; class Planctomycetia; order Pirellulales; family Lacipirellulaceae; genus Bythopirellula. The sequence continues at coordinate 7,583 of CAMYJY010000078.1, read as the reverse complement.
GCCAGTCGCTGGGTCAAATCAGGTTGCGTCAGATCGGCATCCACCAGCACGACCCGCTGGCCCAAGCTGGCCAGTTCCTGGGCCAACTGCCAGGTCACCGTGGAAGTCCCCACACCACGCGCGCCACCACTCACCACCACCAACGGCACTTGCGGTTCCAACATGGGTAAGGAATGCACGGTCTGGCGTACGAGCTGTCGTAAAATGTCGGCTTGGTCGGGCATGGGGAGTTGCGAGTTGCGAGTTGCGAGTTGTGGGTTGCGGGTTGTGGGTTGTGGGGTGCGAGTTGCGAGTTGCGGGTTGCGGGTTATGGGTTATGGGTTGCGGGTTGCGGGTTGTGAGTTGTGAGTTGTGAGTTGTGAGTTGTGAGTTACGGGTTACGGGTTGTGTAGCCTACATCAAACTCGCGCCTCGTAACTCGCGACCCTACCAAACTCGCGCCTCGTAACTCGCAACTCGCGACCCTACCAAACTCGCAACCCTACCAAACTCGCGACCCTACCAAACTCGCAACTCGTAACTCGAAACTCGCAACTACCCAACCACTCTCTCCGCGAGATCTTTCGCTTGCGCCACCTCAATGTCATCTGGTACGTTTTGGCCGTCGGTGAGGTAGCTGATGGGGAGCTGGCAGGCTTCGGTTAATCCGAGCAGGTTGCCCAGGCAGGTCGCTTCGTCGAGTTTGGTAATCAGCATGGCCGTGGTGCCGACGGCGGCGAACTTTTGGGCGGTGGTGACCAGACTGCGCGTGCCGGCCACGGCGCTGAGGACCAAGTGCACTTCGTCGGGGGCGGCCTCGGCCAACATGGATTTGAGCTCTTGGATTTTGACTTCATCGCGGGGACTGCGACCGGCCGTATCCATCAGCACCAGGTCCAAGTCCTGCATGCGGGCCACGGCTTCCCGCATTTCGCGGGGGGTGCTGACCACTTCCATCGGCAAATCGATAATGTCGGCGTACGTCCGCAGTTGTTCCACGGCGGCAATCCGGTAGGTATCCACGGTGATCAGGCCCACACGTTGATTTTCGCGCAGTCGGTAGTTGGCCGCCAACTTGGCGATGGTGGTGGTTTTGCCGACACCCGTCGGCCCGACCAGCGCCACCAACCTGCTCTGCCCCGGCTGCAGTTGGATGGCTCCGCTGACAGGCAGTTGTTGTTCCAGGAGGTCTATCAGTTCCGCTTGCAACTGCAGGCGATTTTCCAGGCCACCCCGGGTCTTGGTCTGCAAACGGGCGAGCAGTTGTTGGGCCAGCTGTTGATCGATATCGGACTCAATCATGTCCGTGTAAATTTGAAAGAGAGACTCCGGCAAATGGCGGTCGGGCCCGCGCGGCGTGCGCTGCTCCAGTTGCTGGACCAGGCCTTGCAATTCGTCCCGCTCTGGAAGTTGATTTTCTGCGGGCCACGGATCCGGCAGCGTCTGGGATGGAAATACGTTTCGCTCGGCCGGGGGGATGGGCGCGACGGGCCGCGGCAGGCTGGCGGGGGCCGGGCGGGCGGGTGCCTCGTGGGAGGCGGCGATTTCGTATTGTCTTCCCCGCCACAGGCGGTGCCATAACCCGCGGTTCAGTTCGCGGGTGTGTAGTACCGTGGCATCCATTCCCATTTCGTGACGCACCATGTCGAGTGCCGCTTGCATTGTCTGGGCACGAAAGGTTTTGATTTCCATCGTCTGATCTCGGAGTTGGGATGTTGGCAGGCGTTTTACAGCAAATTTCGAAAAGGTGTTGTGCTGCCATCGGGTCGCACTGCGTGGCTCCCCTTGGTTTTCACGTGGAGCACAACCACGTGTTTTCGTAAGCTGGTCTAATGTTCTGCTGCTGTACTTTTCAAGGAGGTGAACGTCCTGCGGGAGCGAACCAAAGGAACACAGCAGTGGCTCACGCTGGCAGGCGGCACTGCCGCCTGCCTTCAACTATCTGTGGCTAATCCTACGGTAACGATTTGTGTATCCCGGGTGACCTCGTTGAAGCTGAGCACAACGAGTTGCGGCAGGTGATTTTCCGTGATTTGTTTGACAGCAGCGCGGATTTGTGGGCTGACCAGGATGATGGGGGACTGGTGGGCGGTGGTCAGTTTGGGCAGTTCGTTCGAAATGGCTTGGCAGGTGGCTTCGATGGCCTGCGGTGACATCCGGACAAAGAGCCCGCGTTCGTTATGCTCGAAACCGACGCGGATGCGATCTTCCATGGCAGGGTCGAGGGCCACGACATGCAGTTTGTTGTCTTGATCACGGAAGCGGGTGCAGATCTGACGTGCGAGACGATGGCGGACATACTCCGTGAGCAAAACGGGGTCTTTGGTGCGGCCGGCATAGTCGCCCAAGGTCTCCAAAATGAGTGCCAGTTGTTTGATGGAAACTTGTTCCCGCAGGAGCAGCTGCAGCACGCCCTGCACTTCGGCCAGAGACATGGCGCTGGGGATCAGTTCATCCACAACGGCCGGTTGGGTGTTCTTCAGCTGTTCGATCAGATGTTTGGTGGCATCGCGGGTCAGCACCTCATCGGCATGGCGGCGGCAGATTTCCGTGAGGTGGGTTGCCAACACGGCGCCTGGCTCGACGACGGTGAAGCCCAGGATTTCGGCTTGCTCCTGGTGGGCCGGGTTGATCCAGCAGGCATCGGTGCCGAAAGCCGGGTCTTTGGTCGGCAGGCCTTCCAATTGTCCGGTGGTCATCCCCGAATCGATCGCCAGCAGATGTCCTGGTTCGATTTGGTCTTGGGCAATCGGCATATCGGCAATTTTGATCCGGTATTGGTTGGGTTCCAGCCGCATGTTGTCGCGAATGCGGACCTTGGGCATGATGATGCCAATTTCGCTAGCCACACTTTGGCGCACGCGCTGGACCCGCTCCAGCAGATCTCCCCCGCGTTTGGGATCGGCGAGTCGAATCAGTCCCACGCCCACCTCCAGTTCCATGGGGTCGACCGTGAGATAGTCTTCAATCCGTTCTTCGGCCGGGGGCGGGGGCGCGGCTTGGGCGGCCTCTTCCTGGGCCAGTTGGAGATTTTCTTGCTTGGTCAGCATGCGTGCCATTCCCAGACAGGCTGCACAGAGAACCAGCAAGGGAGTGCGGGGCAGGTCGGTCGCCACCAGCACGGCCAAAAAGGCGCCGGCCACGGCCATTGCCTGGGGGCGAGAGAACAGTTGGGAGATGAACTCTTGCGGCAGATTACTTTTTTGCGTGCTGCGGGTGACCAGCAAGCCTGCCGCCAGCGAGATTAAAAACGCTGGAACTTGGCTGACCAGTCCGTCACCGATGGTCAGCTGGGTAAACAGCGAACCGGCTTCGAGGAGTGGCATGCCGTGTTCGGCCATGCCGATGATCAGTCCGCCCACGACATTGATCACCGTAATCACAATACCCGCGATTGCGTCACCGCGGACAAATTTACTGGCACCATCCATGGCCCCATAAAAATCTGCTTGCTGGGTGATTTCCTGCCGACGCGTCTGGGCTTCGTGTTCGTCGATAATGCCGGCATTCAGATCGGCATCGATGGCCATTTGCTTGCCTGGCATGCCGTCCAGGGCAAAGCGCGCGGCAACTTCACTGATTCGCGTGGCACCTTTGGTGATCACCACGAATTGGATCACGACAATAATCACAAAGATAATCAGTCCCACGACGATTTTGCCGTCGCCAGCCACGAAATCGGCGAAGGCCGTGATGACACCGCCCGCGGCGGCATGTCCATCGGTGGCGGCCCGAGTCAGAATCAACCGCGTGGTGGCCACATTGAGCACCAGGCGAGCGAGGGTCGTGGCCAATAACAGCGAGGGAAAAATACTGAACTCGAGCGGCGAGCGGACGTAGATGGTGGTCAGCAGGACGATCACCGCAATCGTGATGTTCCCTGCCAGCAGCACATCCATTAGTGCTGGCGGGAGGGGCACCAGGATCACCAGCACACTGGCGATAATCGCCACCGGCAAAATGAGATCTTGCATGCGGTGGACCCAGCCCCCGGCATCTGCATTCTCTCCAGCCATTCGCAGCCTCCGATGATTAGTGAACGAGTCGACCGAACCCAGCTGCTGGCTCACAGTTCGTGCGACCGTACTGTACTACTAACGGTAAAAATCTTTGAATCTTGCGCAAATTTGAGCGACCAACGGGAGCGGGCAAGCGCTTTCCGAGCGGTAGCTCGCTTTGGTTGGCGGCACTGCCGCCCTGTACTACTAACGGTAAAAATCTTTGAATCTTGCGCAAATTTGAGCGACCAACGGGAGCGGGCAAGCGCTTTCCGAGTGGTAGCTCGCTTTGGTTGGCGGCCCCCCGGTCGAGCCGGGGGCAGGCTCTGCCGCCCTGTGTGGATCTAGAAAACGAAATATTATGAAAAGAAGTAGAAAAGTCCGCGGATACTAGAAAAGCACGCAGGGGTTGTCCAGGCCGCCTTCGTGGGGTGCAGCCCCTTTTGGTCTGCCTGTAGGTGCTCGGTTTTTATCAAGCTGAGATTTGTACGGATGAGAACCACGACGAAACGACGCGACGACGGATTTTGTTTGGTTGGTGGCGGTTGTGTTCTGGTAGGAGCCATGCGGGCCTGGTCGTGCCCCACCCCTCCGCACTGCAAACGGTGTGGGGATCCGCACAACACAGGAGGTGTTGTGGGCTCCAAAGCAGATGGCCGGCTGCGTACACCGACAATCGCCTGATAGAAACTTGTATTCATGGCCCAGCCAACTCCGGCCGACTGTCGGTGCCCCCCCTTCAAGTCGGGGGCAGGCACTGCCGCCCCGTGCTAGCAAACATGCTGCTCTCCAAAAGTAGGGCCACCAAGGCACGAAAGCAGGCGAAAGAGTAGCATGCATCCTGACGGAATGAAGCCAGAGCGTCGTAAAACGTCGTTTCTTTGTTTCGTTGTGGTTCCTTCTGTTTCCTGCGGGTGGCACCTCCCTGTTTGGTTGGCGGGCTCTGCACCCTGGGCGCTGGGCGTATTTATGTTATAAAAGTCGCATCCTGGCATTTCTGCAAGCGGCCTCCTAGCGTTTGCCGCTGGCGTCAGGCAAATCGGATCACTAGCGAGGCGTACGAGTTGCACTCGTGTCCTCAGGTAGACAGCCCTCGACATAAGGAATTGAGATGATGCGTCGTGCTAAAATTAGCATTATTGGTGCCGGAAATGTGGGGGCCACCACGGCCCATTGGTGTGCTGCGGCGGAGCTGGGCGATATCGTGCTGGTCGATATTCCGGCCACTGAGGACATGCCTCGGGGCAAGGCTCTGGATCTCATGCAGTCCTCGCCGGTGATGGGTTTTGACGCGAATATTTTGGGGACGACCAGTTATCATGACACGCAGGGCAGCGACGTGGTGGTCATCACCGCCGGCATCCCTCGGAAACCGGGCATGAGCCGGGACGATCTGCTAGCAACCAATGCCAAGATTATGAGCAGTGTTTGCGAGGAGATTAAGAAGTCGAGTCCCGAGGCCATCGTGATTGTGGTCAGCAATCCCTTGGATGCGATGGTGCAGCGGGCGCTGCAGGTGACGGGCTTTCCGGCGGAGCGCGTTGTGGGACAGGCAGGCATTTTGGACACGGCCCGCTACCGCACTTTTCTGGCCCTGGAATTGGGCGTCAGTATCGAGGACGTATCGGCCCTGCTGATGGGGGGGCACGGCGATACGATGGTGCCCATCCCGAGTTGTACTTCGGTGGGCGGGATTCCCATTCTGCAACTGATCCAGCCGGAGCGGCTGGAAGAGATCGTCGATCGTACCCGGAAGGGTGGGGCTGAAATCGTCAGCCTCTTGAAAACTGGCAGTGCCTACTACGCTCCGTCGGCGGCCACGGCTCAGATGGTGGAAGCCATCGTCCGCGATAAGAAACGCCTGATTCCATGTGCCGCTTACTGCGATCAAGAGTATGGGGTCGGAGGGTACTACGTGGGAGTTCCCGTCGTGCTGGGCTCGGCAGGTGTGGAGCGGATCGTGGAGCTCGAGCTCACCGACGCGGAAAAAAGTGCGTTTGAAAACAGCGTGCAGGCCGTGAAGGAACTCGTGGCAACGATGGCCACCTTAGTCTAAGACTGCAGTTTCTGAAAGAACGGCCGGAGGCCGTTCTTTCAGAAATAAATTGAGCGGCCTCCGGCCGCTATCCCAGGAAGTGCAGTAGTAAGAGTCTAACGAGGCATGGCCTCGAACCAATGTGAGCTACCGCTCAAAAGTCTTTGGCCCGCTCCCGTTGGTCGCTCCAAAATTTGACTCAAATACGACGAATTTCGTCTCATAAGCAAACTAAGGGGCCAGGCATATTTTTCGGCAGGGCCGATGGGATGAGGAATCCAGTCGTTCACTCCGAAAAATGAATCCGAAAAATGAACCCGACCTCGGGGGGGGGGCAATGCTAGCACCTGTCTGCGTTGCCAATCGCGGAAATTTTTTTAATGCTTGCGCACACTGCGATGATCAACGAGCCAGCCACCAACGGGGGTGGGCCCGCGTTATTCGGGCGGTAGCTGGCCCACAGCCCTGGTGGTGGGCCGCTTTCTGGCGGGGTGACGTTGACAGCTCGGTGGCCCTCGATTAGAAACCGCAGAAGTTTCCCATTGCTCTCAGTTGCCTACCGCAACAAGGGTTTTTAAGATGATCCAATGCAGCCTTGCCTTCGTCTGTGGGATGCCCTGCCCTCTGCAACGTTGCCTCCGATAGTAATTTTTCGGACCTGCCCGCCACGACCCGACTTCAGCATTTTTTGCCATGAACCGAACACCGTTGCTACCGAAAACTTCCAGTCTCTCGATACCCACCGAGCCTGCTGAATTTGCCGCGTTGGAGGTGCCCAGCCAGCGGGGCCTGCTGAGTGAATCAACTCAGCCGGTTTCCGCGGCCGCGCATTGTCTGCTGTCTCCGGAGCACTATGAAAGTGGCTATGCCTATCCGCTGATTGTGTGGATCCACAGCGCCCACAGCAATGAAGAGGAGTTGTGGCAGGTGATGCCTTTGATCAGCACCCGCAACTACGTGGCAGTGGCCCCGCGGGCCACCCAAGTCAGTCGGGAAGTCCCAGCGGGTTTTGAGTGGGGCCAGTCGGTCGACCAGCTTGCGGCGGCCAGTCAGCGTGCCTTGCAGTGTGTGGCGATAGCCCAGGAGCAGTACCAGATTCATCCCGAGCGCATTTTCATTGCCGGTTATGCGGCTGGCGGTACGATGGCGCAGCGGATTGGTCTGGAGAATCCTGATAAGTTTGCCGGTGCCATTTCGCTCAGCGGTCCCGTGCCACGTGGTGCGCGCCCGTTGAGGAATATCAATCAAGCGCGTCAGCTGCCGCTCTTGTTGTCGGTTTCTCCGGCAGCGGAAAATTATTCCGAGCAACGGGTGATGGAAGATCTTCGTTTCTTCCATTCCGCCGGTCTATCGCTTTCGCTGAGACTCTACCCTGCGGGGGACGGCCTGACGGACGTCATGCTGCGGGACGTCAATAGATGGGTGATGGAAAGCTTTTTGTGCTGCGAGCAGTAAACCTGTTTTTAACGCGAGCACTTTTTTAGCACCCCAGCGCGGCAGAACCCGCCTCCGGCTTGGACAGGGGGCCGCTAACCAAACAGCGAGCGCGCAGCCAGGTTGCCCATGTCCAC
>CAMYJY010000077.1 GCA_947258835.1 uncultured Pirellulales bacterium | reverse complement strand
GGCATGATGGTCTTACCACTGGCGTCGTATGTTTTTGTGCCATCAGGAATGGAAACATCTGCACCTAACGCCTCGATCTTATTATCATTAACCAATACGGTTCCATTTTCAATAACCTCATCACCTTCCATGGTAAGAATACGGGTATTCGTAAAAGCGACCCTTCCACTTCCTTTGTCCACTGGAATTTTCAGTCCGACAGCCGTGCGTGTTGCTTTGGGGTCCTCAACTTTTTCCGGAGATCCGGGAAGGAAGGAGTACCTGTCCTTCAGGTTCGTGCTGAAGTAGTCATCTCCCAAGGTCCACATGATCTTCTGGCTATTCGGAGACCAATGAATATTGACTCCGGCATCTTTGTCCAGTTTTGAAACCGGAACAGATTTCGAATTATTATCCAGGTCAAGGGCCTTCCCATTTAAGAGAAGTGGCGCCACAAATACCTTGTGAAGATTGGTAAAAGCGATCCATTTATTATCCGGACTAGGCACCAGCCAATTGGCATATTTGGATTTTACATGCTCTTTTTCATCTTTTCCAAAATTGTTAACACTTATCAATTTTTTAGTAAGCGCTCCAAAATAGGTGCCGCCTGTTTGGAGGAAAATCCTATCTCCGGTTGAATTATATCTGGGGTACTGACCTTGACTTGTTTTAAAAAATTCTGGCCCACCACTAGCAGACATACCATAGATTCCAGGTTTCACCGTATAGGTGAGCCCCTGATCCCCATTGCCATTTTCTTTACGAAATACCAACCTATCGCCGTCAGGCGAGAAGCAAGGTGTTCTGTAAATACCTTTTCCCGTGGTTAATTTAGTTGGATTTCCTCCCGTCAAGTTAATGCTTTGGATGGCTCCTTTGTCCTGGTCATTCCAGCTGACATAGACTATAGTATTCCCGTCAGGGGAAAAGGCGGGTTCGAATTCAAAATCGGTGCCGTTAGTTAATCGTGTTGGCGTTCCATCGGGTAGTGATTTTTTCCATAAATATCCCACTGCATTAAATACCAAAGTATTGCCATCAGGAGAGGTCACTGCATGCCGGATCACCTGTGCCGTAAATTGATCGCTCTCTATTTTGTTATTAAAATGAACAGTTTCAGCCAGGTCAATTTTTACATTGGCTGTAAACGGGATAGTAATTTGCTCCAGGTTGTTAATGTTGATCTTCTGGATCTTACCCCCGCTCCAAATTACGATGTCCTCATTATTAGGTAACCAGCTAAAGTTCGGATAGACACCAAATATGGCCCAGGCTTCCTGTTGGTCTTTATTGAGTGCGTCATAGACCGGCCACTCCTCTTCGGTTTCCAGATCGTGGATAAAGAGAACTGTCTTTGTTCGCACCCTTTTAATAAAGGCAAGCTTCTTTCCATCTCTTGAAAGGGTCGGGCGCGCCGCACCTCCGGGTCCGCCTGTTACGGTCTCGGTCTTTCCCTCTTTAAAGTCGTACCGTTTGATCACATAGATCTGGCTGTTAGGATCCTTGTTGTATTGAAAATAGCCTCCTGGGTATACATCTTCACTGTAATACAGATACCGGCCATCAGGCGATACAAAAGGTTCGTTCACATCCTGTTGATCGTTCTTACGCTTGGTGAGCTGCAGACCTGAACCTCCTGAAATGTGGTATTGCCACATTTCGCCGGCCCCCAGACTGCGCTGGGAAGTAAAATGCTTTCGGCCGATCAGGTATTGCCCATCAGCGCTCCAAATGGCATTATTCAGGAGTCGGAATTTTTCTTTGGACACTTGCTTGGCATCACTGCCATCGGCATTCATGATCCAGATATTATCCCCGCCGCCTGCATCGGAAGTAAAGGAGATCTTCTTCCCATCCGGACTAAAGCGAGGTTGTAATTCAAAAGGAATCCCGGTGCGTAATGCTTTGGCTGTTCCGCCGGTGATCGGGATGGTATAAATATCGCCCAGAAGATCAAAGACTATGGTTTGTCCGTCCGGACTCACATCTAAATTCATCCAGGTACCTTCATCAGTGGTAAAACTGTGAGGTGTGTAGTTAAAAGATTCCCCGGGAGCGGCTACATTCCACTCCTTGGATTCTTCTTTTTTGTCTTTTTTCTTTTTACGTTGGGAGGTTGCTGGCAAGCTAATACAAACTGCTAAAAGCAGGGTGAAGAAATATCTGTACATAGTTGTTGTTTTAATGTAACTAATGTACACATTTTGATGAGAAACAAAATGGGTGTTACTGCTTCAAAATACTCCTTGAGATCACGATCTTCTGGATCTCCGAAGTTCCCTCGTATATCTGGGTGATCTTTGCATCGCGCATCATTCGCTCTACGTGATAGTCCTTTACAAATCCATTCCCCCCGTGTATCTGAACGGCTTCTACTGAAGCCCACATAGCCACTTCTGAAGCATACAGCTTGGCCATGGCACTGGAAAGGTCGTAATTGTGGCCCTGGTCTTTGTCCCATGCCGCTCTGTACACAAGATTTCGGGCAGCTTCGATACGTGTATGCATATCGGCCAGCTTAAAAGCGATGGCCTGGTGGTTTTTGATCTCTGTTCCGAATGCCTTCCGTTCCTTGGAATATTTTAAGCTGAGTTCATAAGCTCCTGCTGCAATCCCCAAGGCCTGGGCGTGCTTGATATCAACATTGTTAAAACCCGCGCAGCGGAGCGCGACCAGACGCACGCCAAATGCTTTAAGTTTTTCCAAGACTTCCGCATCGACTTGATCGTTCACAAAGACGCAGACCACATCATAATCATCGGCCAGTTTAGCGGTCTGGGCATAGAGCCTGGCCTCGATATAGCCAATGTCGAACTGCTGCGTCGCATTCGCCGCTTGAAAAGCATCGGATACCCATTTTTTCGTGCTAAACGCGGCAATCCGAGGTTGCGCTGCGGATCCTGAGGGCGGATGGGTATTTGGCTGTGACATACTTGCTCCTAGATTCGCGGTGCGCGGGGAGCTCTTTTATACAATGCCTGGCGTTTCTATGCGAACCCTACTTCCACAGCCGTGGGAAATAAAATACGTCCTTCCCGGCATGACTTACCGTCATTCCCGCGCAGGCGGGAATCTAGTGCAACACGCAAAAATCGTCATTCTCCGCGGGCAAGAACCAACCACCATGAAACAACCCGCCGTTTATATTCTCGCCAGCAAACGCAACGGCACGCTCTATATTGGCGTAACCAGCGACCTGGTCCAACGAGTCTGGCAACATAAGAACGATGTCTTTCCAGGTTTTACGAAGAAGTACGGTGTGCACATGCTAGTTTGGTACGAACTTCACGAAGACATGGAGAATGCAATTGTTCAAGAAAAGCGTCTTATTGATGTCCGCGCGGCCAATGAACCTACCGCTAGCATCTTGCTTGCCAAATACGGGCTTCCGTTGGGCGCCCTTGGCTCATTGGCAGCGCAAAGGGCAATAAGAATTGGAACCGTGCCTGGAAGCTGAGGCTGATTGAGGAGATGAACCCTGACTGGATCGACTTGTATGACGTGATTCGCTAATTCTCATTCCTGGATCCCGCCACGTTTTTCGCTCACGCAAACGTGGAAAGGGTGCGCTTTGCGTGCCTTACTGGATTCCCGCCTGCGCGGGAATGACAGGAATGGCAGCTGGAAGAGAAGTTGGCGCAGACCGTTGACTGGCGCGTTCCCCCCTTCTGTCATTCCCGCGTAGGCGGGAATCCAGGCACCCGGGAAGGTTCGCGTATTTTCTGGATTCCCGCCTGCGCGGGAATGACGGACTCAAGCACTGCATTGGATTCCCGCGGGAATGACGCAGGGCGGGATGGGAATGACGGCGGGAAGCTGGGAATGACGCAGGGCGGTGGAGAATGACGTCGCGCAGCAGAGGGTGACGTCATCCGCCCACCCGCGTGCCCCCGCTAAAACAGCTGCCGATAGATGCGGATCATCTCTTCCACAGACAGCGGGACGTAGTTATTCACCAGCAGCCGCTGCTGCTTCTCGATGACACTGTGGGCAAAGCCCTCAATCTCCTCTTCCTGCATCCCGTACTCCCGAAGCGGCTGGCGAACCAGCAACTGATCCAACACCTCGGAGAGCTTGTGGTAGGTACCGTCGGTGACTCCCAAGACCTGGTTCAACAATTCTCTCAGCTGCTTGATTTTCCCTGTCGGCTCCAGCCTGTCGTAGGTCTCAAACACCTCCACGAAGAACTGATAGTTGGCCTCCCCGTGCGGGACGTGGTACTTGCCTCCCAGCGGATAGGAAAGGGCGTGCACCGCACCCACGCCAGCATTCCCAAAGGCAATGCCCGCGTAATTGCTGGCAACGACAAAATCTTCCATGATCTCGTTGCGGTAGGCCTCCCCATGCTCCAAGATCTTGGCATACCCACGCAAAATCAACTCGATGGCCTGGCTGCTGAACAAATCCGTATAGCTGTTGGCCTTGGGCGAAACAAAGGCCTCACAGGCATGGATCAAGGCATCGATGGAACTGGTAACAAAAAACTGGAACGGCAAACCAGACAGCAGCGCGGGAATCAACACCGCATGATCGGGGTACAGCGCATCGATCGCCAGCCCCATTTTGGTTTGCTTCTCCTTGATCTCCGCAATGGAGATGTTCGTGACCTCGCTCCCCGTACCACAGGTCGTGGGCACGACAATCAATTCCTTGTCTTTGACCAAGGGGATTTTTTGCTCAAAAACATCCAAGGCACTGGTGGTGTCTTGCAGCACAAACAGCTTGGCAATATCAATCACGGTCCCCCCACCAATGGCGATGACCCGCTGATAATTCTTGCCTTGGATATCAGCAAAAATCTTGTCGATCATCTCATTGGAAGGTTCGCCAGCACCATAGTGTTCCTGAAACTTGAAGTCCGCCTGCAAATTCAAGGATTCCATGTAAGGCGCGTAGAGAAATTCATGGGTCAGAACAAAATCGCCGGCACCAATCTGAAACTCTTGGGCAAATTCGCCAACATCGTCGAACTTGTGGACCTGCGTGTTTAATTTTAGTAATCGCATAGGAAATTTTGCACTTTCTGAACGGAAAACAACAGGTCAACTGCTGCCTACCAAGTCGCCCAGTTCCACCTGACTGGTGTCCCGGAAGATTTCCTCATCGGTCGGGATGTGGGGATTCGGATTGTACAAGCCAATGCGTGTCACATTGATCAAGTGCTTGTAGGTGAGGTTTTCCGAAATGCTGTTGTTGCCCCAGCTACCGGTCCCCAAGGTCGTGGTCGGCGCGAAACCGTTGTAGAAACTTCCGCCCGCTCCCGTCGAGGACGGCTGGTTGACGACCAAACGACTGACCGTGAGACTCTCTCCCACGTGTTTGATGTGTTCGAGGTTGTTGGAATGCATGACGCAGGAATGGCCCTTGCCCTCGTAGTTCAAGTTGGTTTGGGCAATGCGGATGGCATGTTCAAACGTATTGTATTTAAACGAGACCATCACCGGGCACATCTTTTCTTTGCAGAGCACGTCCGCCTCGCCAACACCCGCCGCCCGCAAAATAATCACCCGAGTATCCTGAGGCACCTCCACCCCGGCCGTTTCAGCGATGCATTGCACGGTTTGGCCCACCAGCTTGGGATTTAAAGTGCCATCTTGAAACAGGACGCTCCTGAACTTGTCAATGACTTCTTCATCCCCAGCATAATACGCCCCGTTCGCCTTGAAGGCCTCGATCACGTCATCGTATTGGTTTTCATGGGCAATGATCGATTGTTCGCCGGAGCAAATGATGCCGTTGTCAAAAATTCTGCCGGCAATCATTTTCTTGGCGACTTCATCCAGATCCACGCCGGTATCGACAATGCCTTGCACGTTGCCAGCTCCGACGCCAAAGGAGGGCTTGCCGCTGGAATAGGCGGCCTTGACCATGGCCATGCCCCCCGTGGCCAGTGTCACATCGCACATCTGCATCAACTCGTTGGTGGCCTTGATGCTGGGCTCCGAAATAATCTGGATCAGGTTTTTCGGCGCGCTGATGGCCTTCAATTTCTTGTTGATAATCCTCACCGCCTCGGTGCTGCACTTTTTCGCCCGTGGGTGCGGAGAAATGATAATGGAATTCCTGCCCTTGATGGCCAGCATGGCGTTGCACATCGGAGTTACGATGGGGTTGGTGCAGGGCGTGATGGCCGCCACGACCCCCATGGGCTTGGCCACATAGATCATGCCCTTGTTTTTTTTCTCCTGGATGATCCCCACCGTTTTCTTGTCCTTCAAGTCATTCCAAATGACCCTGGACTTTCCCCGGTTCTTGGCGACTTTGTCTTCGTAGACGCCAAGCTGGGTCTCCTCCACCGCCATTTTTGCCAGCGGCTCGGCAGCATCGTAGATCGCCTTCGCGATCACCCGTACGACGTTATCAACCTGCTCTTGGTTGTACATCTCGATTTCGTGAAGCGCCTTCTTCGAATTTTCCACCAATTCAGCTACGTGTTGTTCGACTTCCATTGTTTTAACTTATCGGGGTGACGGATTGTGGAACACAAGCGGACCGGCGCAGACTGCCCACGCAATGCAGGTGTCTCACACATGTTCCGGCTTGATGAGGTTTTGCTGCTTCAATTGTCTCATATGCCAAGGCCACCCTACAAGACCCAGGAACACGAAAATTGCCGTAAAAAGGTGGGGCTTTGCCCCAGCCCACAGGTTTCGCTGGTGGCTGGAGGAATCACAGGCTCACCCGCAGCCCGACGAGCATCGATTCGCACCCGACAACTCGTAACTCGAAACCCGCAACTCGCAACTCGCCGCGCCTACGTGCTGGCACGGTGCAGCCGTTTTTCAATGGCATCCATCAACTGCCCGCCAATGTCCAGATCCTGCGCCGCATCGATTTCACGAATGCAGGTGGGGCTCGTGACATTCACTTCGGTCAGATAGTCGCCAATCACGTCGATGCCGACAAACAGCAAACCGCGCTGGCGGAGGGTGGGGGCAATCTGCTGGCAAATCCAACGTTCCCGCGCGGTGATGGCCACCACCACGCCCGTACCGCCAGCAGCCAGGTTGCCGCGGGTTTCCCCCGGGGCGGGAATCCGTGCCAGCCCCCAAGACACCGGTTCGCCATCGATCAACAAAATCCGCTTGTCGCCCGCGGAGATGGCCGGGATAAATGTCTGGGCCATCGTCTGTCGCGTATTGTGCCGCGTCAAAGTTTCCAGCACGACGCTCACGTTAGGATCGCCCTGGCGGAGTCGAAAAATGGACGCCCCGCCCATGCCATCCAGCGGCTTGACAATCACATCGCCGTGCTCGTCCACAAAGTCCCGCAATCGCTGCTGCTGCGCACTGACCAACGTCGGCACGCAACACTCCGGAAACCAGGCAGTGCTTAACTTTTCGTTGGCATCCCGCAGCGCTGCCGGTGCGTTGACTACGCAAACCCCTGCCTTCTCCGCCATCTCCAACAAATACGTGGCGTAAATGTAGTCCATGTTGAAGGGCGGATCCTTGCGCATCAGGATCACGTCCCAGGACCGCAAGTCCGTGTCCCGCACCGCGCCCAGTCGATACCACTGCTCGTCCCGCTCCGAAACCTCCAGTGCCGTCGATTGCCCGCGGGCTACGCCATCGCGGAGGTACAGATCCGCCGGAGTCAGATAGTGCAGCTGCCAGCCGCGTCGGCTCGCCGCCCGCAACATGGCCACACTGCTATCCTTGGAGGCAGCCACGGTCTCGATCGGATCCATGACAATGCCAAGTTGGACCGGTTGTTGCTGACGCGTCATGATGGGTTAAGGCACCGACTGGCTGCAGCCGGTAAAAATAGGAGTTTCGTGAGTCCGGCACTCACTTGGGTGGTAACGATTTCTCGAGTGCCACCCAACGCGGCCACCTGCTTCAGGTTGGCTAAATACCGCCACCACCGCCGCCCGTCGCGCCACCACCACCGCCAAGTGTTTCAGCAGAACCGGCAAAAGTAAAGGTGGTCACCTCGCCAATGCCGGTGAACTGGGGTGCCGCCGTAATCCGCACATAGCGGCGATCGGGTGAAATCACGGCGGTCGCTGTCATGGAGGTACCATCGGGAAGTACCTGAATAATGGGGCGGAAACCTACCGCCCCGGCCTGCCCTGCCAACGCCAAACGACGCCGCAAGTCGTTTCCTCCACCACTGCCCTCACGCACGGGCGCGATCGAAGGATCGGAGAACCCACCAAGCTGCTGTGCCAGCACGGCTTGGCCCAAGGCCTGCTGCCGCCGTACGGCAACGGCCAACTGCTGCTCGGCCAGCGGTTTTTCGCGGCGACTTTGCTCTACCTCAAACACGACCATGGCATCGTTCTCATCATCAACCCGGATATGCTGCCGCTCGTGCTGCTGATTTTTCGTGCCAAAGTTTTTATACACATCCACAGCCACTTTGCCGGCCACCGGCTCGCCCCACACCTGGCGCAGGCGTGCCTACGTGCCCGGGAAGCCCCGTGCGCAACGGTACTCCTCGCTGAGTCCCTCGGCAGACTGTGTATTGTCACGACTAGCAAAAGCGTCTCCCAGACAAACGCCACCACCGGCGGTGCGGGGCTGCTGCACCGAGCACACCGTGCCGCCCGGCTCTTCCACGATCAAATCAATATCCGCCTCGCCCGACCAGCTGACTCGGATCACCACATCACGGACCAGGGCCTGCTCCAGCTCACGCTGAAAGAGCTGGGCATCGTCAGCAGCCGTTTGCATTTGCGCTAAGACCGCTTTGGCGACCCGCCGGGCCAGGTTCACGATTTCTTGTTGGGCCAGCGGCCAATCATGCTGCAAGACCCCCAAAATTGCCCAGCGCAGACCCTCCGTGCTGCCGGCCCGCTCCGCCGCACGTAGCCCCAAGACATAGGCTTCGTAGTGCAAGGGGGCTGACTTGATCACCTGCTGATAAATACCTACGGCCCGGGCATCGAACCCTAAATGAGAAAGATACTGCGCAATCAACATCAGTTCTTCCGGGGAGTCCGTAAAATCACAGGCCGACATGATGGCCCGTTCAATTTCGGCAGGAGGTTCTCCCGCCAGTTCCATGGCAATCCCCAAGCTCTCGTACATCCAAGGTTGTGCTTGGCCATGACGCAAGGCTGCCTGCAGCATGGCCACCACCTGCGCGGGTTGGCCCTGACGCATCCAGTGCTTGGCCTGCGCCCGCACCCAGCTGGGATCGAAGTTTTTCTGGGCGAAACGCTCAGACCAGTTGAGGTCTGTCTGAGCGGCGGGCCGTGACTGCGGGGAGACCTGGGGTGCTGCCGTCGCGGGGCTCGCATCTGCCAACGGCTCCGCGTCGGCTGCCACTTCGTCCGCTACGTTGAAGAAGCCACCGCCGCCACCGCCACCGCCACCGCCAAAACCACCACCGCCGCCGCCACCGAAACCACCGCCACCGCCGCCACCACCGAAACCGCCGCCGCCACCGCCGCCGATACCACCACCGCCAACACCGCCCACGCCGCCACCACTACCCAGATTGATGATCGGCAGCACCAGGTCGGCCACGGGGTACACCTTGACCTGCAATGTTTCATTGGCCTTCTCGATCGTCGTGATCAGCAGTACCTCCTGGTCGAAGACGTACGTCAGATCCTCCAGCCCCGGCTGCCTCAGCATCAAATTGAGGGCCGAGCGGAGCGAGATGTTGCGCAAGCCGGCGGCGGTCACTTCCGTTTCCGGGCTGATGGCCAACTCGTCCAAGGCGGCCGTATCGATCTGGATCGGGATCTCGTATTCTTCTTGCAACTGCTGCAACACATCGATTAGCGGTTCGTCTTCGTAATCCAGGGGTGCCTTGAGAGGCTCACGCAGGATGGCCTGAATCCGCTCTTCCGACTTACTACGGGCACTGAGATCAATCGACGCGTATTTACGACGGCGATTCGTGAGATCCTCCCACACCTCGGCGTCCGGATAGATAATTGGCGGCACGTCGGGAAAGGGAATGTGCGACAGCTCAGTTTGGTACATGGCGTCAAAATACCCCTGATGGCGGGCGGCACGTGCCACTTGCTGCAAATGATAGGCTCGCTTTTGCCGACTCCCCAACGTGGCCACGCGGGGCGTCACCCCGCCAGGGTCCACCTCTTCCGCAATCTGAGCCACTTCTTCCGCTGCCACAAACTGACGCTCGTCCATCAAGGCACTGAAGCGTGCCATGAGCTGGTCCTCCCGCTCAATTCGCCGCGTAAGTCGCTCGTTGAGCAACTTCCGGGCTTGGCTGGCAGCCAACTCTGCCTCCCGCTGCCGATCCAACTCGTCCTTCAATGTGACCTGATACCCTGCTTCTTGCAGCGCGGTGCGGAGCTTACCTACCAACACGGCCCGCTTGGCCGCCGTGAGGTCCGTGGCCCGCTGGACACTCTCCAGGGCCAGTTTTAAATCCTGCATGGCCTGCCGTGGTTGAGACGTCATGGTACTCCGGGCATCCAAGACGACGTTTTGGATTTCCTTACTGAGCATCTCGGCAAACACCCGCCGCTCTTGCTCCACCTGCTTGAGAAACTCGCCGTCCCGGTCAATCGAGTTCAGCCACCCCGGGCCGGCCCCCGCCGCACCGGCAGGCTGCGGTCGTTCGTCTCGAGAAACCATATGTTGCACAGTGCGTGCTTGTGCATTTCCCGCATCCGCCCGCAGCACGGCTTGCGCGATCCGCTGCGCTGCTTGGTGATCGCCACTGGCCAAGGCCCGCTGAGACAGCTCCGCCAGCTGATCCATGCGGGCACCTATCAAACGGGCCGCTTCCGCAAGACCCGCCGCACCAACAGTAGGCAGTGACAGCCCAGCATCCGCCTGGGCTCCGTCCACAACCTCAACTAAGTAAGCGTGATCTTCTTGCGGTGGATCCGCCTGCACGTTCCACTGAAATTCCACCGGACCAGTCGGCCCCACGGCCTGCAAGCGAAGGGTGCTGGCGGAGCCAAAATCGTCGGTTTGGCCTACCAACACGGTCTCTCGATCACTCCGCAGCGGAGGCATGACCTCCGGGTAGCTCTGTCCCAGCGAGACGGGATAGTCCACCTGCTGGGGCCAATACACGGCCACCGAGACCCAATCGGCCAGATCCTGGCCCACCAACCGGGCATGGCGTAGGTCCGCGGCAGCGGCTTGTTCGTCATCACCGCCCTCGGCAGCGGTGGGGGCCGGCTGCACATACAAGTTGCCGCCGGTGTGGTTGGCCAACACGGCCAACAGCTGGGCGTCAACCTGCGGCCCCACCGCCAAACTGCTCACACTGATCCGCGACTGCCGGAGCTGGTCCACCACTTGTTTCAGGGTGGGGCTGTCCAGCACGTTGGCGGCACTGATCCCGTCCCCAATATAAACAATCGTTTTGGCCGCCACCTCGGCTGCGACGAGCGGCTGGTTGGCGGCCGTCAGGGCCGCGGCCAAATCTGTCGATCCCAAAGGAACTTGCTGACGCAGCTGTGCCACAGCTTGCCGGAGGGCCTCACTCCGCGGCCCCACCAGGCCGCTCGTCAAGGGCTGCGCGCCCAAGTCCACGGCCCACAACGCGACCTGGTCGGTGGGGCGGAGCGAGGTCAACATGGTGTCCAGCGCCGCTAAGGCCACCGCACGATAACCGCCTTGCTGGCTGGCCGACGTGTCAAACAAGACCACCACGGCCGCCGCATCATTGCGCCGCGGCAGATTGCTCACGGCGGTTTCTAAACTCAGCGCATAGTACGACGTCCCGTCGCGGTGGAAAGTCATGGCCCGCGCAGTCGCCTCCGGGGCCTGTGTCTTCGTAGGGACCTGCGCTGCAGCTCCCGCCCCCCAGAAAGACCAGAGAACCGCAACACACCAAACGGTGGTCAACAAGTAATAGCGACGCATAAAAGCGCTCCTGTTTCTGTACCAACTACGCTCAGCCCGTTCCGGAAAGACCGATCGCGTAGCGAATGCTTGACTCGCTGCTGGAAATTTCTGCTGCCCATCCCAGCACCGTACGTGCCCAGCGGCCGGGAAAGATGGCAGCACGAGACCGTTGTGAGACGTGCCGTAAACCAGCATGTACTCTCAGTTTAAGCTGGCCAGGTGGAACCTGCCACCAGAAATTGGCCGGAAGGCCAAAAGACCGCGGTGAAAACGCTGCTGAAACCAGGCCCGGGGCGGATCCCGGTCCGCGCAGCCGGCAGAATCGCTATCCTGGGTACCACCCCCGACTGGGAGTATGCTATAAAACCGACCACCGGGTGGGGCCGGTAGGCTTCTTCCCGCCCCTCTCACCTTACCGAGCTCTACACCTCCCCTGATGGGGCAACACACTTTCCCGTGGTCGTTCACCTGTGGTCGCATACTCCCCCCTTCTGATCGCGCAGCAGGCCGCACTGACCATGCCCGGGATCCTGGCACTGGCTGTCACGGCCACGATCTTCGTCGCCATGCAGCGTCGGCGGGCCGTCTCGATCGATTTGCTGTTCCTGGGGGGCTTGGTCGTAGTCACCCTGGGCGGGGTCCTCACGCCCGCACAAGCGGTGGCGGGATTTTCCAACAAGGCCGTGATTCTGATTGGCGCTTTGTTCGCTGCCTCTGCCGGCCTGCGGGCCACCGGAGCGCTCGACTGGCTGGGGAACCGCTTGCTGGGCGGCGCGACAACCGTCCAGGGGGCACTGTGGCGCTTGGCAGCCACGGTAGTCCCTGCCTCGGCCTTCGTGCTGAATACACCGCTGGTGGCCATGCTGGTACCGGTCGTGGTGGATTGGTGCCGACGGCGTGGTATCTCGCCCTCCAAGCTGCTGATCCCGTTAAGCTATTTCACGATTCTCGGAGGCGTCTGCACGCTCATCGGCACGAGCACCACGCTAGTCATCAACGGCAAACTCAGTGCCATGGCCCACGAAGGCGTCTATCCGGAACAGATTGTCTGCCGACTGGGCGAGCTCAGTTTTTTTGAAATCACTGCCGTGGGTGTGCCGCTCGCCCTGGCGGGCATCGGCTACATGCTGCTGGTGGCCCCCCGGCGTCTGCCGGAACGTTTGGAACTGATCGAGCAACTGGGAGAACATCGACGCGACTACTTGGTTGAAATGGAAGTCGCCGCCAGCTGCCCGTTGATTGGCAAAACAGTGCAGCAAGCCGGTCTCCGCAATCTGCCCGGATTGTTCTTGATTGAAATCGACCGTCATCACGAGGCCATCACTCCAGTCAGCCCCACCGACAATATTCAGGCCGGCGATCACCTGATTTTTACCGGCGTCGTCACCACGATCGCCGACCTGGAGCGGATCCCCGGTCTCGTGCCCACGGCGGATATCACCTTCGAGACCCACCCCGCCGCGCGGGCCAACCGCCAACTGACCGAAGCGGTGCTCTCGCGCACATCACCGCTGATTGGCCTGACGGTGCGGGAGGCAGAGTTCCGCCAGCGTTACAATGCGGCCGTGGTAGCCGTCCACCGCAACGGCGAGCGGCTCACCAACAAGGTGGGCAATATTCGGCTGGAGCCAGGTGATACACTACTGCTCCAAACGCGGAACGAATTTGTGGAAGCGCAGCGGAATAGTCGCGATTTCTATCTCGTCAGCCGGGTAGGAGAAACCACGGCCCGTCGGCATGACCGCGCCCTGTTGGCTGGGATCCTGTTTACCGGGCTGATTTGCTGGCTCACGATCTCGAGTTTGCTGCCGGATGTGTGGGGCCATTGGACCTCCAAAGACATCCAGGCCATCGCCGCCATGGGCATTGTGTTGGCAATGATCGTCACCCGCTGCCTCACCACCTCCGAGGCCCGCTCGGCCGTCGACCTGCAAGTCTTGCTCACGATCGGAGCCGCCCTGGGACTGGGTGAGGCCTTGGATCGCAGCGGCGCGGCAAGCTGGTTGGCCACCGCACTGGTCCAGGTAACCACCGCCATCGGCGTCAACGCCGCCTGGAAACCGCTGGTGCTGCTGGCGGTGGTGTATTTGATTTCTCAGCTGTTTACGGAAACAATCACCAATATCGCGGTCGCGGCAACGATGATTCCGGTGGCGGTGAGCATCGCCGTGGCCGGGCACTACGACCCGCGTCCATTCATCGTGGCCGTGACCCTGTCCGCCAGCCTCAGTTTTGTCACTCCCATCGGCTACCAAACCAACCTGATGGTGATGGGCCCCGGCGGCTACCAACCTCGCGACTACTGGCGGACAGGCTGGCCCCTGGCCTTGCTGCTGACCGCCTTGGCCCTGTGGCTGATTCCGCTGCTGTGGCCCTTTGCGCTGACAAATTGAATGTCAGTAGTTCCAAATTCGGCCGATGAAGCCGAGTGCGAGCAAAGTGCTAGCTGCTAAAAACGTCGATTTTTGGGCGGCTTATCGCCCCGGTCCCTGGTGAGAACAGGGGTAATTTGGAAGTACTGAATGTTGAATAAGGAGCCTGTTGGATGATCAAACGATGTACGGGGTGGGGTGCCCTCTGCGTGCTTGTCGGCCTGCTGCTAGGCCTGGCCATGGCAACCGATTCACCCGATGCGCCGCTGCTGGGACAGGCCGCCCACGGCGTGCAGCCCGCCGCCGTGGACACCGCGGATGATGGCTGGCCCGTACCGGCAGTTTCCCCCCAACTCACCGCCGCAGAACAAATCAATGTCCGTGTCTACGAGCGGGCCAACCCCTGCGTGGTCAACATCAGCACGCGGAGCGTGTTGGTCGATAATTTCTTCATGCTCCAACGCGAAGCAGGAGGTTCCGGGTCGGGGGCCGTGTTCGACAAACAAGGACATATCCTCACCAATTATCACGTGGTGGAGGGGGCCCGCGACATTGAAGTGACCCTCGCTTCCAACCAAACCTTTCCCGCCACCTTGATCGGTAAGGACAAAGAACATGACATCGCCGTGCTCCGCATCGAGGCACCGGCCAGCGACCTCCAGCCAATTGACCTGGGTACGTCTGGCAATCTCCGCGTGGGACAACGCGTGTACATCCTGGGTACACCTTTTGGGTGGGAAGGCACGCTCAGCACGGGCATTATCTCCAGCCTGAACCGCGACCTACCCAGCCGCGTGCAGGGCCGGCTGATGCAGTCTCTGATTCAAACCGACGCCGCCATGAACCCTGGCAACTCCGGCGGACCGCTGCTCAACACCCAATCGCAAATGATCGGCATGTGCGTGGCCATCGCCACCAAAACGGGCCAAAACGCCGGCATCGGCTTCGCCATTCCCATCGATCGTATCAAACGCATTGTCCCCGAACTGATCCAACACGGTCGCGTGGTGCGCGCCAGCATCGGCATCACCCAAGTCATGGAAACCGAAGCCGGCTTGGTCATTGTCAGCTTGACCCCCGACGGCCCCGCGGCCCAAGCAGGACTCCGCGGCTTCCAGCGCATCGTGCAGCGCCGACAACGGGGCCCCGTGATCTATGAAACGGAAACCATCGACCGCTCCTCAGCCGATCGCCTCCTGGGTGTCGACGGCGAAGCCATGCGCTCCGGCGTACGCTTTCGGGACAAAATCTGGGAATATAAGCCGGGTGACACCATTCGCGTGACAATTGTCCGAGATGGACAAAAAATTGACATCCCTGTTACTCTCACCGCAGATTAGCCAAAGCGCCCAATCAACCTATTCCGCAAAGCATTGTCAAGCAAAGGTTTACAAATGTATTTTGCGGATCTGCGCATGATCAACGGCTGGTCTGCGGCCCGGTGGCACGACGATGGCCGCAGGCTACTCCCTTGAACTGCCTAGCAAAGTCTTCACAATGTCGGGTGTGAGGCGTCTCGGTAGGCACCTCACCAACCTCTCTGCATCACAGCCCAACTGAACTAGGTGTGCCGCGGCCAGAAAGGAACGCGGCACCAGACGTTTGAGGGACCTGCAGCAAGTTGCCCTCCCCGGAATCCCACCCCTTACTTTTATTTATTCGTTGTAAAAGTTTTCCAATCCAGGTTTGCCCGCCCCGAGCAGACATCGAGTCAGGATGACGCCTTCCGCTCACCACGAGTCTTTGTGAGCACACGCGGCCTCTCCCGCCATGTTTCCTCGCTGCAGGGTTTCCTCGCTGCAGGTCTCCCCGCGAATACCCGTATGTTGGTGCTGGGTGTGATATGAGCGGGCCCACAACACCCCCAGGAGTTTTCCATGTTCTCTGTATGTTCTGTAGTTGCTTTGGTCTTAAGTACTGTTGTCGCGCCGGCCCAACCGGCGACTGGTCCGGTCACGTGGGAAGCCGACTACGGCAAAGCCTTGGAGGCCACCCGCCACGACGATCGACCGCTCTTGGTAGTGCTTGATCTGCCAGCCGACACCGAGTCGGCGATTGACAGTGAACAGCTGGCATTGAAGGGCCAGCAAGGCAAACTGCTCAGCAGCTACCAGCTCTGCCACATCGATGCCAGTACCCGCTATGGCCAAAAAGTTGCCGAGGTGTTTCGGGCCGAACAGTTCCCCTTTACCGCCATCATCGACAAGACAGGCTCGATCGTGCTGTGCAAGAAGAAGGGCCAACTTTCTACGACGGAGTGGGAGGACGTGCTGGCCACGTACCAAGATGGAGAGCCCTCCAGCGTCACCCGTCATACCACCGCCTACCGCGGTGGCAGCATGTTTGGCGGCGACCTTTCCACCACGGACGTGAGAAGTCCCGCCTACTGCCCGTCGTGCCAACTGAAGGCGCGAAAAAATTCCGGTGGTTCCATGTAACCAGCTCAAACTGAAAACGGGGCCTCCATGAAGCCGGTAAAGCCCGCGAAAACAGCCCGGCGGCTCACAACGAAACCTGGTTGAGACGCAGATGGAGTGGGCTTTTCCGGCCCAAATCGGCCAGCACTGGATGCACCTGTTTTCACTTTAAGTAAACAGCGCAGGCTAGCGGACGAGTCCGGGGCCGATGTCGAGATCAAGCCGATCGAATTGACCGGCCCGGTACCGCTCCATGGCGATGGCGCCCATCACGGCATTGTCGGTACATAGTTTTAGCGGTGGGATGTGAAGTTCAAAACCGGCAGTGGTGTGACCGGCAGCGGCTTCCAATGCGGCCCGCAAGGTCTGATTGGCAGCCACCCCGCCGCCGACGCAGAGGCGCTGGAAACCCGTTTGTTCCAGCGCCTGCACGGCCTTGCCCACTAGGCAATCCACCACGGCCGCTTGAAAGCTAGCCGCCATGTCGGCCACGAGCTGTTGATTTAGTTCAGCGGCAGGCTGTTGATCGAGCTCAGCGGCAGGTTGCCGACCGGTACCAAAGAGCTGGTAGCGGACCGCCGTTTTGAGGCCACTAAAACTAAACGCCAACCGCTCCCTGTCGCGCAATAGGGGCCGCGGCAGGGAAAACCGCTGGGGATCTCCCTGCTGGGCCACACGGCTGATGGCCGGTCCCCCCGGGTAACCGAGCCCTAACATAGTGGCTACCTTATCAAAGGCCTCGCCTGCGGCATCGTCGATGGTGCCGCCCAAAGGGGTGAAATCGAGTGGCGACTGGCAACGATAGAGATGGGAGTGGCCACCGCTGACAATCAGCCCCACGCAGGGAAATACCTCGCGGGCAGCGGCAATCCGGCAGGCATAAATATGGGCCTGCAGGTGATCGATGCCGATCAAAGGCAGCTGGCCGACGAGACACAATGTTTTGGCGGCCATCAGCCCCACCAGCAGCGAGCCGGCCAATCCGGGACGGTTGGCCACGGCCACCGCTTGCAGATCGGTAAGCGTGACGTTCGCCTGGCGCAGCGCTGCATCCACGACGGGTAGTATCCGCTCCACGTGCGCTCGCGAGGCGATTTCCGGCACCACACCGCCAAACCGGCGATGCAATGCATCCTGTGAGGCCACCACGTCGCTGAGGACCTGGATTTCACCCGTTTGCGGATCGTCGGCGATCACGGCCGCGGCCGTCTCATCGCAGGTGGTTTCGATCGTCAGGATCCGCGCGGTGCCAGTCATGGGAAGTATCGGTGAGCTAGTTGCAACGCGTCACACCAGGAAGACACAGGTGATGCACCCAGGCTGGTGGCACATTGGCCAAGATGCATTGCCGCGCCACCTGCCAAGCGGCAAATTGGTGTTGCAGCAACCGCTGGATGCCGACCAGCCGTCGACGCTCGTCGGCCTGACTGCAGAGGGCCTTGGCGGGGCGTACCGCCACGTATTCGAAAAAACTCAGCTCAGCCTCCGGGGCGGCCAAGCGATGGAACTGCTCAAAGATGCAGGCCACGAATTCACAAGAAAAATTATTCAGGGGCAAGCCGGACACAATCCGGTCATAGGCCACGTCGGTGGCCAACTCTTCGACGGGCATCTCCAGCACCCGCACCCGCGGGGCCACCGCCTCCCAGGCGGCGTCCGTGGCCAAACGCCTCCGCAAGCTGGCCGCAAAGCGTGGATTCAGCTCGACCAAATCCAGCTGATCCGCCGGTCCGAGGCGGGCAATCACCTCCGCGGTCACCGCTCCGGTCCCCGGCCCCACCTCCAAAATCCGCTGCGGGGCGGCGGCCGTGCCCACGCGACTGGCCAGGGCGCGGCTCAAACGACGACCGCTCGGCAACACGGCCCCGGTGCTTTGAAAGGTGTGGCGAAACTCACGCCAAAACAGTCGATATTCAGCCAATTTTTGGCGCATGCGCGTGCGGAGGTCAGGGGATGCGTGTCGACGTGAGATACGATACATGTATGATATGTGAGATGTGAGATGTGAGATATTTGATGTGAGGTAGGATCTCATCGATAGGCTAAAACGCAACCCGATTTCGTTGGGCGCTGGGATTTGAACCACGACGAAACAACGGAAACAACGGATTTACAGAAAATAACTCCCTGTTCGTCGTTGCGTTGTTTCGTCGTGGTTCAAAATATGCGGCGTTGGGTAGGCTGAGGCACGTGGGACAGCAAACCACAACGCCATCAATACTCCTGCCACAATCCCCAGCCAAGCTGCTGTTCAAAATTATCAAAGAACGAAAACTGGTTGCTCTTGCCATTAAAATAATGGAAGCCTGTGCGGAGCACGCGGCCCGTGCAGCCCCGCCACAACCAACCGGCCTGGAAGACCAAATTGCCCCCAAAATTAACCTCTTGCCGCAAATGTCCATTGACTGCCAAGAAGGGCGTGCCGTCCGTTCCGGTCGGTCCCGGCTGGGCCAGATCCAGCCCAAACTGAAATTCCCAAGGCTGCGTCCCTTCATCCTCGTAAAAGGCCCACCCGGCCTCGCCATACCACCGCGCGGCAGGCCGGGGGAAATACGAGATCCCCAACACCAACACATCACGGCTGTAATTAATCCGCGTGAAACCGGGATTTCTCACCAGAAACTCATCGCCCACATGCGAACTCAAATGATAGTAGGCCAGCTTCCACTGCACATCGTCCGCAGCCCAGATCAACGGCACGCCAAAGCGAAAATCGGCCGCGTCAAAATCCCAGTTCTGATCCAGATTGAGACGTAGCAGACCGGCTCCCTCCAGCTGGAGTTCCCAGCCCTGCGGTCGGCCCGCTTGTTGATAGCCATAACGCCAGAGGGCCGTCCGTCCGCCCAAAGTCACATCCAGCAGCGTCAGCTGGTCGCTGGTTTCCCGAAATACGGTGGTCGACATCCGCGGCTCTTTGGCGCCTGCCCAGTACGATTGCCACATCGTGTCGCTGGGTAGCAGCTCACAGGTCCAAAATTCTGCATTGGCATGCGGTGCGAGGGCCGGATCCACCTCGATCACCTCCACCCAAGGTGGATCGCCAGAGCCCGCGGGGCAATAGCTCGGCGGGCCCGCTCCAACAAGCCGCTGGGATCCGTGCGGGCAGCAAAAATGCTCACCGCTGGCGGCACAGGAATGATAGGCCACGGTAGGGACATCATCACGCCCTACCTGCAGTGGGCTCAGCTGGTCGAGCAGAATCACATCCCCTCCCGCTGCAGGTGCGACCATCGCCGCGTAGCGAGTTGGGGGGGTAACCGACTCCGGCGGGGCGAATGACAACGTTTCGCGATAAGGTTGCCACACCGGCGCAGCAGTCCCCTGGGCCCCGCTCTGAGGGCCTACGGAG
>CAMYJY010000076.1 GCA_947258835.1 uncultured Pirellulales bacterium | reverse complement strand
TCGACCTGGCCAGCTTGTGAATCTTGGAATTGCACCCAGGCGAAGCCACTTAACGCGCACGGCTCAACGCGCACGGAAAAAAGGGCCGAGGCGGCGATACCCTTCGTCCGTTCGTACGAGTGAGAAAGGACAACGTCTACTCAGAGCGATTTAATCGTTCTGACCCATTTATTGCGCGATGCAACTTGCAGGACTAGTGCACCCGTGCTTGGTGCGGCCGACGGCTGGCGTTCAGCTCGATCTCGGCCGTCCGCACGACAGACGCTGGCACAAAGGGCTTGCCGAAAACGGCCGTGATCCGCAGCGCCTGATCGGTCGGATCTTCGCCAAAATGCTCGGCAGCGGTAAGAAAGATAATCGGGGTCTCCCCGTACCAGGGATGTTCCCGAAGAGCTCGACAGAGCTCGCGACCCGACATCATCGGCATCTGCTCATCCGTGATCACCAGATCAAAATGCTTGCGGTCCGCCAGCGCCAGAGCGTCGCGGCCGTTACGTGCATGCTCAACGTGGTAACCGGCTTGCTGAAGGCAACTCTCCAGACGTTTTGCCACGGCCAGCGAATCTTCCACAACCAAAACACGGGCGTTCGACTTTGCGTTCATCGGGATGACCTCAGGTTTGAGCGTCGCAGTTTCTAGTCCGTCGCCCCAAGTAAAACGTCCCCGCTGCGTCGTCCTCTCCATGAAAAGTATACGTTTTCCCTGAAGAGTGGCAGGGCCGCAACGCCGATTTGCGGTTGACCGCCGCGCCAGTCGCAGCGGCCAGGCGGATCGAGAGGATCGTGCGGGCGGAAGCCCACCCCACGGGGGAATGGGACGCGAACGCTCGCGTAGAAATTGTCAGTTGGTTGCCCTCGTCATCCTTCCCTCCGTAATGGTTGATCGTGTCCAAAACCTCTTGCTTGGCGGTACCAAACTGACGCAGCTTGATTTTCCGATGTGGCTTGTCCCGATGTTGGCACTCGACGACCAGCACCTCCGAATCGTTCAAGCTGCAACCGGTGATCTGGCTGTAAGCCACGGCGTCGGGCCACGGGGCGTAGGTGATTGCCTCGTCGGTGAGCTTCAGCTCGCCCTCCTTGCCAGTAAAGGTCCGCTCGGGAAAATACTTCACCACCAATTCACGCTCTTGATCCGTCGCGGGCAAGTAGCGATAGGCAAGCGTCTGTTCGTGCATCGCTCGGAATTGATCTTGGTATTGGTCCCACTGCTTTTTTTCGAGATCGATGGCTTCGACAAATCCATGGAACCACAGCCCGTCGCCAGACTCAGGTACTGCGCCCGCTGCGAACGCAAGGAAAAGAGCACACACAATCCGGCCAGCAAAAAAACCACCACGCCGGACACCAGGCAGCCCAACGCAATCCACTCCATCCAGCGGAAGGTGGCGTAGTCGAAGGCAACCCGATTCTCCACAGAGAGAATCCTAGTTCCAGGGGTATTCATTTCCGGCCATCTTGCCAAGGTGAGCGAAGTGGGGTGTATTGGGGCAGGATATTTGCGCTCGGGAAATCGAAATTTGGGGTAAATTTGGGATTGTGTCGGGGGCAGCGGGGTTTAAAATTTTTGCCAGTGAGCGGTTGCTGGAAAGCCAAACCGACGCCGCAGTGTCGATCCCTTGGGGTGGGTCTTTGTAGACGTGGCTTCGAAGCGGCACATAATGTCGCGGCAGCGGTGAGCGGACGTGTTTCTTGACTTCGTCAGCTCGTCCTTCACGGAGGAAGCAAGTCCATGAGCGAGGAAGGCCGCTCCGCCATGAGGCGGTTGCAAGCGGGGGACGTTCAAGGAGCAGTGGCCCTGGCGCAATCGGCCCTGCAAATTGATTCCAAGGATTGGGCTGCCTGGCATGTCCTCGGTCTGGTGGCGCACCAACAGGGGCGCTCTGAGGAAGCGATTCAGTTGTTGGCCAGAGCCACTCGGATCAATCCTGATGCTCCCGAAATTCACCTGCACGCTGCGGACATCCTGCGCCGTGCCAAGCGGCTGGACCAGGCTCTCTTGGCCGCTCGCGAGGCGCTGCGCCGCGAACCGCATTCCGCCCGCGCGCACCACAACCTGGGGCTCGTGCTGAAAGACCGCCGGCAACTGAGCGAGGCGGCCCACTGTTTTGAGCAGGCCATCCACAACGATCCGTCCTCTGACCACGCGTATTACAGCCTGGGGGTTGTGCGGCACCAGGTCGGGGATGGAACCGCAGCCCTGGCAGCCCTCCGCGAAGCAATTCGCCTCCAACCGGACGATGCCCGGTCCTGGCGCGCGTTGGGCTTAATCTTGGCGGAACGGGGCGACATCGCCCAGGCCTGTGAAGCGCTGCAGAGGGCGGTCGCGATTCGCCCAGATTGGGCGGACATTCAGGCCCAGTTGGGCCTGTTGCACGAACAACTCAAGCAGCACGGCGAGGCGGTCGCTGCCTACCAGCGCGCACTGAAGGTGAGGCCAGAATCGGCCCCAGATTCTTATCGTCTGGGCATCGCCCAGCACGCGAACGATGATCCGCAGGCTGCGATTGTCGCGTTGCGACGCGCCCTCCAACTGAATCCAGATTTTGCCGAAGCCCGGGCATCCCTGGCGTGCGTCTGCGCCGAAGTCTGTGACTGGAGCGAAAGGAAGCAGCTCTTTGCCGGTCTGCGCGAGGACTTGCAAAACCGCCTAGCAGCTGGGCAGCCGTCGCCGGTCACTGCCTCCGCATCGCCCACATTTCCTTTCACGCCAGCGGAGCATCTGGCCGTGGCACGTAACACCGCCCAGGCGCTCAAAAAACAGGCCGCTGTCGCCGGCAGACTTCCCCCGCCTCCGCCCCCGTTTGGGGCGAAACGCATCCGGATCGGTTACCTTTCCTCCGACTTTCACAATCATCCAGTTGGCCAGTTGGTGGGGCCCCTGTTCCAACACCATGATCGTACCCGGTTTCAGGTGTGTGCATACTCCTGCGGAAAAGATGATCACAGTGTCTATCGAGAGGTCATTGAAGCGAACGTCGAACAGTTTGTTGACGTGCGCAGGTCGTCGGACTTCGAGATAGCCACGCAGATCCAGCAAGACAACATCGACATTCTCGTCGACTTGATCGGCTATACGGCAGGTAGCCGGGCGGCGGTCCTGGCGCACCGCCCGGCACCAGTGCAGATTTCCTATCTAGGATTCCCGGCATCGATGGGGGCTGAGTTCGTCGACTATTTGATTACCGACAGCACAGCTGTCCCTCCCGAGCAAGCAAAGTACTATACTGAAAACCTGGTCTATGTGCCCCCCAGCTACCTGGCGGCTAGCGACCATGCGATCTCGGCTGCCACGCCCACACGTTCGGCGCAAGGGTTGCCGGAGAGCGGTGTCGTTTTCTGCGGCTTCAATAACAACTCCAAGATCGAGCCAGAGATCTTTGACGTCTGGATGCAGATTCTCCACAGCACACCCGGGAGCGTACTCTGGCTGCGGAGTAATTGGCGTCCGGGTATCCAGAACCTGCGCCGCGAGGCTCGAGCGCGGGGCATCGAGCCGGAGCGCCTCGTGTTTGCGCACAAGGAACGCGAAAAAGCCGATCATCTAGCGCGCCAGAAGCTGGCGGATTTGTTTCTGGACACACCTCTCTACAACGCGCACGTTACGGCGCTCGATGCTCTGGCGGTCGGTGTGCCGGTTGTGACTCGCTGTGGTGAGACCTTTGCCGGTCGAGGTGCCGCCAGCTTGCTGACCGGTCTGGGGATACCGGAACTGATTGCCGCGGATCTGAATGTTTACCAGGAATTGGCGGTGCAACTGGCGCGCAACCGGCAGGCATTGTCCGATGTCAAACAGAAGCTGGCACATCAGCGCGATGTCACCGACGTTTTTAAGCCCGCGAGATTTGTGCTCAAACTGGAAGCAGCGTACGAGGCGATCCGCCACAAAGTACTTGCCGGAGAGCCCGCGGGGCCGATCTCCATCGACGAAGCCACCCCTGTGCCCTGAGGGACCTTGCGTTCACATATGCCAATTCATGCACACGGATCTTTGATCTTGCAAAATGCAAATTGCCCCCAACCCCCGGGACAAGCGGCAGATCTCTTTAGGCGTTGGGCAGATGAGAACTTACCCATCGACAGCCCAATGGAGTGGCTTCGCTGGGATTTTCGATCACGCGGCAGGTAAAAACTTACCTGCCGCTCGCCTTACCTGAATGCGGCCCGACCGTTCCAATCCTACCGATTGTCGCGGTAAAACACCTTCCTCTGAAAAAAAGCTGGGCCGAATCGGTGTGGCCCAGGCCGCAAAACGCTGTTGAAGTCCAGCCCCCTGAGTTACGCTATAATCCCTGGGGGAAAAGACTTGCCGAACTTCCGAGGCCCAGAGAGGTTTCAAGAAAACATGCCATTACGTACTGAGATCAACCCTGGTTATCTTATCCGGCTGGCTATTGTGAGCTCAGCTTGCCTCTTCATGTGCCTCTGGTCGCTGTACGATGGCCTGGTGGCCTATCCGAACCAACGAAAGCACGCCTTGGAGTATCAGGACTTTGCCGACGCCCATCCCGAACTGGACAAAAAAGAACTTTATGATCAGTGGGATGAGACCGCCCGCCAAACCCATGGCTGGCTGGTTGGAAAAAATGATCTGGAGAAACCCCGCTCCGCTTATGATATCAATAGTCAATTTGTCATGGCCGTCGTCACGGGATTGATCGGCCTGTTCTTTCTGTGGAAGCTGCTCAGGAATCGAGGGCGGTGGATCGAAGCAGATGAGCAGGGCCTGCGCAGCAGTGAAGGACGTGAGGTTGCCTTCGATGCCATCCACGCCTTGAACAAAAAGCTGTGGCAAAACAAAGGCATCGCCAAAGTCATCTATGCTATCCATGGTAAAAAACAAAAGATCGTGCTAGACGATTGCAATTACGTCCGCGATACCACGCAGGCCATTCTCCGCCACGTGGAGGCCAATATCGACCACGCTTTCATCGTGAACGGCAAACCAGAACCCCCATCCTCTCCAGAGGAACCTTGAGGGGTAGAATTTTAGGGCCTGTTTGCCAACAGGCTCGAGACACGAGCAGTTTGGCGACCCCCAGCCCGCAGACCCTCCCGTAACCCCAGGCCTGGCCGGGACGACCGCTGCCCGCAGAGCAAGCCGCTGGCAGCAGACCAACTACGGCCAACAGCCACCTGGACCAGAAACCCCGCTGCGCTGGGCAGCCGAACGACACCCTGGGGAGGCAACTTCGAAGTTCACTTGCTGGCAGGGGAGTCACCAACCCCATCCGCCGCCGCACCGAGGGCCTGTCGCGCGGATGCTGCGAGAGACCTGCTGCCCCCCCTGCAAGCGGCTCGCCAGGGGGGCTACCGCGGCACCCGGCGCAGCCGCTCCACGCCCGGAGTGCCCGAAATCAGCAATTCCCGCCGTTGTGGCCCCTGCGTTGCGGGGCTATAATGGGAGGCTCGCTACATACTTGCCCCCCCAGTGGCGGGCCCCAGTCAACGCGGAAACGTGCCGCCTGCTGGCCACCCTACATAGAATATGCGCACGGTGCGCGTGCCTAATCGCAAGATTCTCAACCGCTGCCTGGACTCTCGCCTATGCAATTTTGGCTTCTGGATCGGATTTGCTCCTATGAGCCTGGCAAAGAACTTACGGCGGTCAAAAACGTCTCTCTGGCAGAAGAGTATCTCGCGGATCATTTTCCCGAGTTCCCCGTGCTGCCGGGGGTGTTCATGCTGGAGGCAGCCACCCAGGCAGGTGCTTGGTTGGTGCGGCTGAGCGAAGACTATGCGCACAGCATTGTCGTGCTGCATGAAGCACGGGCGGTAAAATATGCAGATTTTGTCACGCCCGGACAGACGCTGGAAGTACGCGTGGAACAGACCAAGAGCGACCAGCGGTATGTCAGCCTAAAATTTCAGGGAGAGGTCGCGGGGCAAGTTTCGGTGAGCGGCCGATTGACACTCGAACGCTACAACCTGACAGACGCCGACCCCAGCCAAGCAGGGCTCGATGGCCGCATGATTGCCGTCCAGCGTGAGAAAGCAGAACTTTTAACCCGTGGCACCCCAGTTGCCCCGGTTGCTTCATAAATCCAAGTGGTGTTTCACGAGTTCCCATGACTGAAAGCCACGCGCGTTGCACATAGTTCCATACGAAGTTCCAAATGAAAGTGGAGGTTGAAACCACAATGCCATCCGAAGAAGAAATTTTTGAGAAGGTCCGCGAAGCACTGGTTGATGCCCTGGGAGTCGACGACGACGAAGTGACACCGACGGCAACGCTGCAAGGGGATCTGGATGCCGAATCGATTGACTTTCTTGACATCGTGTTTCGGCTAGAAAAGTCCTTTGACATCAAAATCGAGCGCGGCGAACTGTTTCCGGAAGATATCCTCACCGACACCGAATTCGTCCAAGAAGGCCGGGTGAATGAAGCAGGGATCGCGAAACTCCGCGAGCGGATGCCGTTTGCGGACCTCTCTAAGTTTGAGGCGGATCCCATCGTGCAGAACTTAGGACAACAGCTGACCGTACAAGACATGTGCAACTTCGTGGCGCACAAATTGTCCGCCTAAGCGCACATAAATTTAGTCCCCGAAGCATCCATCATGCGTTGGTTTTGGATCGACCGATTTACTGAATTTGTCTGTGGCTCGCATGCGGTGGCCGTAAAGAGTGTTTCGCTCTCCGAGGGCCAGATGCACGACCACTTTATCGGCTATCCCATCATGCCCAACTCCTTGGTCACCGAGGGCATGGCGCAGGCTGGCGGCTTGCTCGTCAGTGAGCAATACGGTTTTGGCGAATTGGTCGTGCTGGGAAAACTTGCCAAGGCGAAATTTCATACGTGCGTACGCCCTGGAGAAACCCTGACGTACCGCGTAAAAATCGATTCCGTGCGAGATAGTGGCGCGGCGGTCACAGCCACCGCCCATGTTGGTGACACGCTCCACGCGGAGGCCCTGCTGTTTTATGCCCGCTTGGGTGAAGAAACCGGAGACTTGTTTGGAGCGAGGCTGTTCCGGCCCCGCGACTTGCGGCATTGGCTGTCTCTGGTGCGAGTGTTCGAGGTGGGTCTCAAAGAAGATGGCAGTCGCATGCAAGAACGTGATTACCCCCTGGAAGAAACCGTCACAAATTAGTGCTTTGTCATGATTAAAAATTAGGGGGCCTGCTATCAGAAACTATTTGGTAGTAAGTGGTTATGGCGGCATGCACCCTAATTCTGAAAGTTGTCAAAGCACTAGCAACTTCTTACCTTAAGCACACGGGAGTTCGCGCATGCGTCGTCGCACCGTAGTCACAGGAATGGGCTGTGTCACTCCACTGGGAACCACCGTCCCAGAGCTGTGGACCAATCTGTTGGCCTCCCGCAGTGGGGTCGGCAAGACAACCCTCTTTGACGCCACCAACTTCCCCACCAAGATTGCGGCGGAAGTACGTAATTGGTCCATCACCGACATGGGCGAGGAGGCCCAGGTGTGGCAAAATCGCAGCCGCCACACGTGCTTTGCGGCCGGTGCAGCCAAACAGGCCATGACCGATGCCGGCGTACTCGGCACCGTCGATCCCACCCGCTTTGGCATTTACCTGGGGGCCGGCGAGGGCCAACAGGATTTTTGGCATTTTGCAGACATGATGGCCGCCGGGCTCAGCACAGCCGCTTCCGAAGACGCGTCTTTCAGTCTCCAGCGCTTCATGGAAAAGGGCCTCGAACTACTCGACCCCACCGCGGAACTGGAGCAAGAACCCAATATGCCGGTGGGCTATCTGGCCGGCATGTGGAATGCGCAAGGCCCCAATGTCAATTGCCTGACGGCCTGTGCCGCTAGCAGCCAGGCCATTGGTGAGGCCACCGAAATCATCCGTCGGGGAGAAGCCGATGTGATGCTCTCCGGCGGCACCCACAGCATGATTCACCCGTTTGGTGTTACCGGTTTTAATCTACTCACCGCCCTCAGCGAGCGGAATGACGAACCCGAACGTGCCTCACGGCCGTTTGACCTCAACCGTGACGGCTTCGTGCTGGGAGAGGGCGCCGCGATCGTGGTTCTGGAAGAATACGAGCATGCACGCGCCCGTGGTGCCCAGATGTATGGAGAAATTCTCGGCTACGGGACAACCGCGGATGCCTTCCGGATTACCGATACGCACCCCGAAGGACGCGGAGCCACCAGCTGTCTCCAGATGGCCCTGGCCGACGCGGGCAAGAACGAAGACGAAATCGATTACATCAATGCCCACGGCACCAGCACGGCCGTGAATGACAAGGTGGAAACCCTCGCCATTCGGCAAGCGTTTGGTGAACAGGCCGACAGGATCCCCGTTTCCAGCACCAAAAGCATGACCGGCCACTTGATTGCCGCTGCCGGTGCCACCGAGCTGATCGTGTGCCTGCAGGCCCTAAAACACAACGTCGTGCCGCCAACCATCAACTACGAGACCCCAGATCCAAACTGCGATCTCGACTATGTCCCCAACGTGGCTCGCGATCACGACTGCCAGACCGTGCTTTCCAATAGTTTCGGCTTTGGCGGACAAAATATCACGCTCGTTGCCGGTGCTATCTGACGTCTCTTCTTTAGGCGTTGGGCAGATGAGGGCAGATGAGAACTTACCCATCGACAGCCCAATGGATTGGCTTCGCTGGGATTTTCGATCACGCGGCAGGTAAAAACTTACCTGCCGCTCGCCTTAATAGGGTCCGATCGAAGGCGGCTTATCGCGGAGGAAGTCGCGAGGTCCACGGACTGTATAGTACGGATAGGCTACCTGGCCGGTCGGTGGACTGGGATGGAAATTTTGCCTGGCGGGATAGCCGCCCGCATGCGGACACCATTCCGCCGCGCGTCCGGCAATTCGCCGACACAACCCGCAACCTCGCCCACGGCAGCTTGAACATCCGGGGGCTCCCGACACGCCCATGCTGTCGCCACGATCCACATCACACTCGGCGAGGCTGTGGTCCATCTCATCTAGCACGCAACAAGCATCATCGCCATTGGCATAGCCACAACCGATTTCACAGCTGGCATCAGACCAATCTTCGCTACAGCAGTCACTGCAACCACAACCAACATCACAGCAACTGTCATTCTCCCGCCCCTGAAAACAATTTAGGGGCCACCTACCAGAGCGGCGGGTACCATTGCGACTGCCAAGCAACCCGGCAGCGTTTTGCGAGCGCTTCCCATGGCATCCGTGCTGCCCGCCACATTGACAGTCCAGCAGACGATTGCCGGCACAACCTGCCAGGAAGAGCGCGACCAGACCGAAGCACAGTGCCTGCCGGTAGCCAATGCCGTCGTGGCGGGCAAATGTTATGCCGTCATCCCCAGGTGTGGACGCCTGTGCCGCGGAGAGCGCGCCCCCGCCATGGCCGCAGGTCCGCTGCCTTGAGCCCTGCCGCATGAGAAAGTGTTGCATCAAAATCCCCCCCCTCCCTTGAAATCTGGATCACTCGCTGGCAGGGGCAATGGTTCGCATCGCCCTGCCTACCCGTGCGGGTCCTCGCGCGCAAACAGGCACGACCACGGGCAATTCGGTAAAATTGATATCGACGGCAATATCGCTAAAATCCAACAATTCATTCAGGAATGACGTGGAGCATGAACCATCGGCTACAAACCCCGAGTTCCGCTCCCCGGGCCAACGGGGTTTGTGTCTGCCGCTGGTTATGCTACAAACTGGCCTCCAATGCCCAATCCTCGTGCTAGCACCTGTCCAGCACGACAGAAAAAGGCATCCCAACCGCTGCAGGAAGCAGCGGTCCCCGCTCACATGTTCAGGGACGACCGGTGGGTAATTTTTCTCGCGCTATTCAGCTTGCTTTGCGGCATCGCCTGACCGTGCTGGCCTCGCTGCTGTGCTCTTTAGCAGTCGCCATTCTGTGGGCCGCCAACATCGCCACGGTGCTCCCGGTGGTGGACGGCGTCATGCAAGGCAAATCGATCCCCCAGCTGTTCGATGAAACGATCGCGGCTGCTGAAACGACTATGGCGACCGTGGATCGCCAGGCCCAAGCGGTTCGCGACCAACTGCCAAGCAATCCTCCCACCAAAGTCAAGCAGCTGCAGCGAGAACTGCGCACCCTCCAGCAGCAACGGACCAAGGCGCAAGCCAAAAAAGACTTTTGGCAGTGGTTTCAGCCAGCCGCGCATCGCTGGTTGCCCACCACCCCCTTTGAGACGTTGGCAGTTGTTTGTTTGGCCTTATTCGTGGGGACTTTTTTGAAGAGCCTGTTTCGCATTGCCGGCTTTTATTTTATGGCCCGCTTGGGACAACTGACAGAGTTTGAGCTGCGCAAACAGTTTTACCGCCGCACCCTGCACTTGGACCTCGCCACTTTTCGGCAAACGAGTCCCGGCGACCTGATGAACCGGTTCACGGGAGAGATCTCCTACGTGGCCGCTGGCACGCAGAGCCTCTTTGGCGCGGCGCTTCGTGAACCGCTAAAAATGCTGGCCTGCCTGGCAATGGCTGCTTGCGTGAGTTGGCAGTTATTACTCCTGACTGTGATTTCAGCCCCACTGGCCGGATATGCGATTCATTGGCTCACCAAGGCCCTAAAACGGGCCAATCGCCGCGCGCAAGAAGAATTTTCAGCCGTCTTCGATCTGCTCGAAGAAACCTTTAGTAGCATCAAGGTCATCAAGGCTTTTACGCGGGAATCCCGCGAGCGGGGCCGCTTTCATCAAACGTCGAAACAGTACTACCGACGATCCATGAAAATTGCCATGTACAATTCATTGGTCAGCCCCACCACCGAAATCATGGGCATCGGCATGATCGTGGCCGCCATGCTGGCAGGGGGCTACTTGGTCCTAACAGGCCAAACCCACTTATTTGGCTTACGGATTAGCTCTTCTCCGCTAACCCATGGCATGATGGGTTTGTTCTTTGGTAGCCTGGCTGGAGCCAGTGATCCCGTCCGCCGCATGTCCGGCGTATTGAATGGCCTGCAGCGGGCCGCCGCTGCCAGCGACCGCGTTTACGCCTTGCTCGACCGCGAATCCCAAGTCATCGATCCCCCGACTCCGGTACCCCTGCCACAGCGACTGGGGCGGATCCAGTTTCATGACGTTTCTTTTGCGTACCAAGCCTCCGAACCCGTACTCCACCGCATAAATTTTCAGATTCCATGCGGAGAAACCATAGCCGTGATGGGGCCCAACGGCTGTGGCAAGTCGACTCTCATGAATATGCTGGCGCGATTCTATGACCCAACCGCCGGAGCGATCACGCTGGATGGCATGGACCTGCGTCACGTGCGTTTACGCGAGCTCCGCAGCCGAATCGGCCTGGTAACTCAAGAAACACTCCTGTTTGACGACACGGTAACTCAAAATATCTGCTACGGTCAGCCCACAGCAACATTTGCCGACATCGAGCAAGCCGCCCGACAAGCGCACGCCCACCAATTTATCACGGAACAACTTGCCGATGGTTACGCCTCACGCTGTGGTCCCGGTGGCAATCGCCTCTCGGGTGGCCAGCGGCAACGGATTGCCCTCGCCCGCGCCATCCTGCGCGACCCTGAAATTCTTATCTTGGACGAGGCCACCAGCCAAATTGATGTCGAAAGCGAACAGCTAATCCACGAGGTCTCTGGTCATGGAATCTGGCCAAATCGTCGATATCGGCCGTACCCAAGAACTCGCCGCGCGCTGCGAACTCTTCCGTCGCTTGGCCCACGTGGAATATCGAGAATCGGCCTAGAGCAGCGGATGAACCCGCGTCGTTCAGACCCGTTCCACTGGCTCCCGTGGCTCCCGCTCGGCTTCCTGCTCTCTTTGAGAACGGGTCGATCTCAAATAGTCGACCATACGATTAAAATCGACCGCCAGTCCTTGCCAAAAATCGAAATTGCGAAACCTAATTTTTGGCGGCATCTCACCAGCCGCGATCCTGCGCATCGTGAATCGCAAACGATAAATGGGCCCCGCAAACCGGTGGCTCATCTTGATGGTATCGAACACAAACACGGGCAACAAAAACAAGATCACGAGAAAAAATGGTCCGTACGTCCACCAGAATACCTGCAGATTCTCCTGCATGGACCGCGCTGGACCGTTGCGAACCTGCAAACAAAACGTCACCAGGGCAGCCACCACAAAAAAGGACACCCAATGGACGACCAAACTACGCACCAGCGTACCCTGGACTTGAGGGTCGATAAACTTCTTTTTGCGCTTGGGACGATTGTCCCTTTTGACATTCTCGTCGTTTATGTTCTGATCTTTTGTCATGATGAATGCCCCAGCATGCGTCGACATGGAAAATTTGTTTTGGTTGTCCTGAGCAATTTGCGACCATCCGCCGTTCGAGGCATCTCGGCGGACCCTGAAATCACGCTTCCCGACTCGCCTTGGCCAGCCGACTCGGAGGGGCGGCGTCGCAGCGTCCTCCAACCACTCTAAGGTAATAGTAGGTTACAGGTTACCCGCAAGAATGATTCGAACCCCTGCCAACCGGGGCTACCCCGCTGAGAACCGGGCCCCCGGCCCTACAATTGGTACAACCGGCTTCTTGGGCCAGGTGCTGCTAGGCAGTGTCCTGCTGTGGCTGGCATTCCCCCCTGTGGGTTGGAGTCCCCTGGTATGGGTGGCACCCGTGTGTTGGCTCCGCGCGGTGACACTGGCAACCCTGCCCGGCAAACGACCCTACCGCACACTGTGGGGGGCCGGTTTTTTGTTCTGGCTCCTGGCCGTGCACTGGATCCGCCTCCCCCATCCGTTGAACTATCTAGGCTGGATCGTGCTATCCGCCTATTTGGGCTGTTATCTACCCCTGTTCGTGGCCCTGGCGCGGACCGGTGTCCAGCGGGGATGGCCGCTGTGGATTGTGGCCCCGTCGGTGTGGACCGGCTTGGATTGGCTCCGCAGCCACTTGCTATCCGGATTCTTGATGGGATCCCTGGCGCATACGCAAGTCGCTCACCCAGCCATTCTCCAACTTGCCGCCTGCTGCGGGGAGTATGGCGTCACGTTTGTGATCGTACTTGTGGCGGCCTGCATGACCCAAACGTGGAACGACTTGCACCTGCCATCAACCGCTTCTTCCTCGCCACCGCGGCCAGCATGGACCAACCTCATCCCGGGTGGCATCGCGCTGATTTTTGTCTTGAGCATCGGACATGCCAACAACCTCCAGCAGAGCGACCGGGCGGACACCGGCCCTCGTCTGGCGCTCATCCAGGGCAACACTTTGGCGGATTGGAAAAACGACCTCGACAAACAACGCGCCATCATGGCCGAATATTTTCAGTTATCGATGCAGGCGCTCGGGCAAGCCGCCGGCGACGAACAACCGATCGATTTGGTCATCTGGCCAGAAACGGCCTTCCGGCAGTCGCTGGTCACGGTGGCCCCAAACTATGAGGTTCCCCCGACGATCCACCCTTCGTATCTGACGGCCGGAAAAAATGAACTGGCGGATCTGGTTCGCCAACTAGACACCGCCGTCCTGGTCGGCATCGATCACGTGCGTCTCTCTCCGGGCCCCCAGGGACCGCGGATCGACTACTACAACGCAGCGGTGATGCTGGACCGCCACGCCACACGCCAGGGCCTCTATCATAAGATGCACCGCGTGGTGTTTGGCGAGTACGTTCCGTTTGCCGATTGGTTCCCGGCGCTCAATCGCGTCACCCCCATCACGGGCGCCATTCAGGCCGGGCACGCACCGGTCGGCATGCAGCTCAACGGCGTCCACTATGCGGTCAGCATTTGCTACGAAACGGTCGTGCCCCATTTAATTCGCCAACATGTGGTCATGCTGGCGCATCAGGGCCAAGCCCCCCACGTTTTGGTAAACCTCACCAACGATGCGTGGTTTTGGGGTTCCAGTGAGCTGGACATGCACTTGGCCTGCGGGGTCTTGCGGGCGATCGAAATGCGGACCCCCCTGGTGATCGCCGCCAACGGTGGCCTGTCGGCCGCTATCGATGCGGACGGCAGCGTGCTGTGCCGGAGTCCGCGGATGCAGACCGCCACTCTGCTGGTGGACCTCAAAATTTCCCCTCGCACGGAGCCCTACCCCAGCTTCTACGCCGCCCATGGCGACTGGTTTGCCCTGCTCTGTGTGGTATACTGCGCGATTTTAGCGATTCTCAGCTGGG
This sequence comes from uncultured Pirellulales bacterium, assembly GCA_947258835.1. GTDB lineage: Bacteria > Planctomycetota > Planctomycetia > Pirellulales > Lacipirellulaceae > Bythopirellula. The sequence continues at coordinate 10,940 of CAMYJY010000076.1, read as the reverse complement.
GCCCCCTGCATGCCCGTCGTTCTGCAACTCCAAAATGCCCATAAACGCTATGGGGAGCAAGAGCTCCTGCGGGGTGCCAGCTGCGCGCTGGCCGACGACCAAAAAGTAGGCCTCATTGGTCGCAATGGGGCGGGAAAAAGCACCTTGTGTCGGGCCCTCTTGGGGGAGGAATCCCTGGACGCCGGGGATGTGGTGCGGAGTCGCAAATTGCGACTTGGCTATTTGCGCCAGCACGATCCCTTCCTGGACGGTGAAACCGTGCTGGGTTTTCTGCAGCGCGACAGCCGGCAACCCGAGTGGCGCTGCGGTGAAATCGCCTGGCAATTCCAGCTGCCCGACAGCATGCTGGACCAGGAAGTCCGCGAGCTGTCCGGCGGCTGGCAAACACGGGTGAAACTAGCCGCTCTGCTGCTGCACGACCCGAATTTGTTGATCCTGGATGAGCCCACGAATTTCCTCGACCTCCGCACACAGATGCTACTGGAAGAGTTTTTGCGGAATTTCAAAGGTGGCTGCCTGATTGTCTCGCACGATCGTTCCTTTCTGCAACGGACATGCAACCACACCCTGGAAATTTCTCGCGGCCAGCTGACCATGTTTCCAGGCAACGTGGAAAAGTATTTGGAAAACTTGGCTGAGCGGCGCGAACATGATCGGCGCGTGAACGCCGCCACGCTGAGCAAACGCAAACAACTTGAATCTTTTATCACCAAGAACCGGGCCAATGCCAATACGGCCAGTCAAGCCCGCAGCAAGGCCAAGCAACTAAAACGACTTCAGCTCGTCGACGTGCAGGGCGAGGAAGCCGTGATCCAGTTTAGCTTTCTGGCCGTCGATCCGCGGCAAGGCACCGCCTTGCGCACGGAGCAGCTGGCCATTGGTTACTCCAACCACGAAGGCCGGCAGAGCACACGCCATGCGAGCGCGGGGGAACGGAACGTTGGCAGTCCTGTGGCCTCCCAAATCCAACTGGAAGTCGAACACGGCACACGGGTGGGTATCGTTGGTGACAATGGCCAAGGCAAAACGACCTTTCTCCGCACCATCTGCAATTCGCTGACGCCCCTGGACGGAAATCTCAAATGGGGTTACGGCTGCCAGGTGGGCGTCTACGCCCAGCATGTGTACACCTCACTCCCTGAAAAACAGACGGTGGAAGACTACCTCCACGATCAAGCGGCACCGGGAACCACCATCCAGCAAGTCAAAGACATCGCCGGCAGTTTTTTGTTTCGCGGAGACTTGATTGAAAAACAAATCAAAGTGCTCAGCGGTGGAGAGCGGGCCCGCCTGGTGCTCGCTGGCTTACTGCTGCAAAAACACAATGTGCTGATTCTCGACGAACCGGGCAATCACCTCGATGTGGAAACGGTTGAAGCACTCGCCGATGCGCTCTGCCGCTACCAGGGCACGGTGCTGTTTACCAGTCACGACCGGCATTTCATGCATCGCGTCGCGACCGCCGTCATCGAAGTCCGCGACGGACGCGTGGCCAGCTATCCAGCCAGTTATGAGGACTACGTCTATCGTGTCCACAAAGAGCTGGAGGCCGGCTTGCGGGCGGAGCATACGGTGCGCGGTACACCCTCCAGCAGCCCAGCCGCGGGCAGCCGCCAGCTTGGCGGTCGGGAAGAGCGGGCCTTGCAGAAAAAAATGAAGTCCCTCGAGCGAAAAATAGCCTCCCTGGATAACGATAAAAAAACCACCCAGGCGGAACTCCTGACGGTGACCAGCGCTCCCGAAGCACGGGCCCTGCAAGAACAATTGACTTCGCTCAGCGATGAAATCCAACAACTCGAAGAACAGTGGTTAGAAGTTTTCCAAGTGCTGGAGGGGTAAGAGATCTTGGCGTGTTCTTCTGTGGTGGGTGGCGTGAGCCGCTCTGTGTCTCTGTGCCTCCGTGAGAACAAATAAACGAGCCCACTCTTGCACCCGGACATGGCAGCGGGAGCCGCGCTGGATTCCCGCCACCCGCGTCATTCCCGCGCAAGCGGGAATCTAGACAATTTGCACTGCTACTGGATTCCCGCCTGCGCGGGAATGACTGCCCCCCCCAATACTGCCCACAAAATCGTTACCAGCGTTGGGTGGCACCTCACATCAAATATCTCACATCTCACATCTCACATCTCACATGCCACGTGGTTTGCGCCAGACGCCCACCACCGCTGGGGCATAGGTTCGCACATCCCACCCGGGGCTTCGTTTTTCTTGGCGTAATCCTCCCGGCAACAATTTAATATCAAAACGCTCGTCGGACTCCGCGACCAAGATACTTCCGGGGGGGGCCTGTTGCTGCAGCGCAGCGATCAGCTCCAGCATGGCTGGCTGCTGATCGATGTAAAAGGCATAGGGCGGACTGCAGAAAATCAGCCAGGGAATAGCAGCCGGGGGCGGGGGAGAACGCTGGGACAGCAACAACTTCTCACGGGCCTCCTGCGGCAAATCGCGTTTGGCCCATAAGAAGGCACTGGTGGTCAGCAGGGTGGTACAATCCGTCAGACCCAAGCTAGCAATGTTTTCAGCAAGCACGCGAGCAGTCGGCACGTGCTTTTCAATCAACAACCCACTGACCGCCCCCCGGCTGATGGCTTCTAGCCCCAAGGCCCCGGTGCCGGCAAACAGGTCGATCGCGTGCGTGCCGCGGGCCTCGGTGGTAATCAAATTAAAAATTGCCTCGCGGACCCGATCTTTCATGGGCCGCGTCTGGGGATCTCCATGATAGCAAAGCTTGCTGCCCCGCAACCGACCGCCAATGATCCGCAATTCCGCCGGCGTAGGCAGAGGCTCCGCAGTTGATTTCCGTCTGGCCATGAATTTTGCTATTACTGGGAAGGACTTTTTGTCATCTGGTCGCGCCGGCTGCTCTCCGACGTCATTCCCGCGGAGGCGGGAATCTAGACGACCCGCGCCTGCTACTGGATTCCCGCCTCCGCGGGAATGACGTGAAATACTGTGGCAAACCGCGAGGTGCGCTCGGCGCCTACCCCGAGTGAAGCGATCAGCGGGCCCTCCGAGCGGTAGCTCGCCTTGGCTGGCTGCCCCCGTTCCAGCCAGGCCCTGCCGCCCCCTCATTGTGCAGAGAAAAGGGTCTCCAGATACCCCTGCGGGGGAAACAACCACTAGGGTAGAGCTAGCAAATTACGCGGTAAAAATGGGTGCGGGGCAACTTGACAGCCAGACCGCGGGGAGGGTAATGTAATATCTGAATTTTTGATGCTAATCGGGCGTCATATCGTGGAAGCCAATGCTGGACGGCTTTCACCGAGGCCCGCGCAGCGAATGACGCCACCGCTAGCGTTTTGCCTACTTCCGTGAGGCGGCTGGGTGCATTGGCCGCGCATGAGTCAAGAGGGCAGGGACTGCTCAGTGGATCCCTTGGCTCTCTTAGCAACAGACGGTTTTCTCCAGGTCGTTGCGGCTTTTCAGCTTCTCCCCCTGCAATGCGTTTGCAGGGGCTAATTGGTTCAGGTGAATTTACTTTTGAAAGAACGGCCCGTTCTTCCAGAAACTGCGGTTACCCAATCATCCATGCAACTAAAATCCTTGCATATATTTTGTGATATCGTGCGTTGCCGCAGTTTTTCGCGGGCAGCGGCCGAAAACGGCATTTCCCAGTCCAGTGCCAGCCAGGTCGTGCACCAATTAGAAGATCGTTTGGGCCTGCAATTGCTGGATCGCTCCAAGCGCCCCTTTGTACTCACCCCAGCGGGAGAGCACTATTACGAAGGCTGCCGTCACTTGGTGCGGCAGCTGACGAAACTGGAGGATGAAGTACGCAATTTGGAGGACCGGCATGCCGGGCAATGCACGGTCGCTGCCATTTATTCGGTGGGTCTGGCCCACATGAGCGCTGTCATGCGGCACTTCTCCGCCCGCTACCCCTTCGCCCAGGTGCGGATAGAGTATTTACACCCAGATCGCGTGTACCAGGCGGTGGAAGCCGGCGAGGTTGATTTGGGCCTGGTAAGTTACCCCGAGGACTCTCGCACATTGCGAGCCACGCCCTGGCGGAGCGAACCCCTGACGGTGGTTTGTCACCCAGCCCACCGTTTGGCGCTCCAGCAGACCGCTTGCTGGGAAGACCTGCAGGGAGAAGCATTTGTCGCTTTTGAGGCGGGCCTCAGGATCCGCGCGGAAATTGATCGGGCCCTCCTGGTGCACCAAGTGGAGGTGGAGGTGGCGCTCGAGTTTGACAACGTCGAAACCATGAAACGGGCCATTGAGATCAACGAGGGCATTGGCATCTTGCCCACCCCCACCGTGGCTGGAGAAGTTGCCGTCGGCCGGCTGGTGCAGTTGCCACTGACCAACGATCGACTGCACCGCCCGTTGGGAATCATCAGTCGCCGTGATCGAAACTTCGATGTGGTGGGGCAGCAGTTTGTGGAACTTTTGCAGCACATGGATGGCGATTTTTTTGACGGACCGGAGCGGCTGGCGAGCAGCTCGATCCAGTCCGCCCGGGCCCCCGAAGGCCTGGCCGCCACCCCTTAAGGTTTTGCGGACAACCCGTAGGCAAAAACCAAGCGGAATACCCATTGGGAAAGCAACGTAATGAACAACAACAGCCAACTCTTCCATTTGCCCCCCGCCCAGGGACTCTACGACCCAGCCCATGAGCACGATGCCTGCGGTGTCGGTTTTGTGGCGCATATCCGGGGAGAACGAAGCCACCAAATACTCCTGGATGCCGAAGAGATCCTGCGCAACATGGACCATCGCGGTGCCTGCGGCTGCGAGTCCAATACGGGCGACGGAGCGGGCATGCTCACGGCGCTGCCCAACGAGTTTTTCCAACAGGTGGTCTCGGCGGAGCTGGGAATCAAGCTTCCAGCAGCCGGTCGTTTTGCAGCCGGCAATGTGTTCCTGCCACAAGATGCTGCCCAACGCCAAACGTGCCGGACCCGCTTTGCGCAGCTGGTGAGCGACTGCGGGCAACAATTGTTGGGCTGGCGCGTGGTACCGACCGACAAACAAGCGGCCAATATCGGTCCCACGGCGGCCGCCGGAGAACCCGTGATTGAGCAGCCCATCATCGCTGCCGCCGCGGGACTCTCCAGCGAGGCGTTTGAACGTCAGCTCTATCTCATCCGCAAGCGGGCCAGCCATGCCCTGCGCGGCGATGCCACGCTCTCGCAGGCCAAGATGTTTTACGTGTGCTCACTTTCCACCAAGGTCATCATCTACAAGGGCATGCTCAGCACGGAGCAACTCGTGAGTTATTTCCCGGACCTGTCCGACCCGAATTACACCAGCCATTTGGCAATGGTTCACTCGCGTTTCTCCACCAACACGTTTCCCTCGTGGGATCGGGCCCAACCGCTACGGTTCATGAGCCACAATGGTGAAATCAATACCTTACGGGGCAACAAAAACTGGATGCATGCCCGCGAAGGCATGGTGGAAAGCGAGCTCTTTGGAGGCGACTTATCCCAGCTCTTCCCCGTGGTGGAGCCTGACTGCAGCGACTCCGGGACGTTCGACAACGTCCTGGAATTCTTGCTGCTGAACGGCCGCACACTTCCCGAAGCGGTGATGATGATGGTGCCGGAGGCCTGGCAAAATCACGAGACCATGTCGGTCAACAAGCGCGCCTTCTATGAATACAACTCCTGCCTGATGGAGCCCTGGGATGGTCCGGCCTCGGTGGCGTTTACCGACGGCAAGGTCATCGGTGCGGTCCTCGATCGCAATGGCTTGCGGCCCTCACGTTATTACATCACCCACGACGACCGGGTCATCATGGCCAGCGAGGCGGGCGTGCTCCCCAGCGTGGCCCCGGAAAACGTCCAGGCCAAGGGACGGCTGCAACCGGGCCGGATGTTCCTGGTAGATTTTGAACAGGGCCGGCTGATTCCCGACGAAGAGTTGAAGAACGATTTTGCCTCCCGCAGGCCCTATGGCCAGTGGCTGAGAGAGCAGCGAATTGAGCTCAACGAATTGGCCCCCAACAAAGAGCCCCATGGTTTTGACAGCCAAACCCTGCTCCAGCGTATGCAGGCCTTTGGCTTCACCTCGGAGACCATGCAGTTCATGCTGCTGCCCTTAATCAAGGTCGAAAAAGACCCCATCGGCTCCATGGGCAACGACTCCTGCCTGGCCTGCCTCAGTGACAAACCGCGGATGCTCTACGATTACTTCCGTCAGCTGTTTGCCCAGGTCACCAACCCGGCCATCGATTCGATTCGGGAAGAGGTGATCATGTCGTTGGAATGCTACATCGGCCCCGAGCAAAACCTGCTGGAAACGGCGGACAAAAACGCACATCGCCTCCGTCTGCCGCATCCCATTTTGTCGAACGAGCAGCTGGCGGCGATCAAGCACATGGATCATCGCGGCTGGCGGACCAAGACCATCGACACCACGTGGCCTCGCAGTGCCGGCAGAGACGGCATGCTGGCGGCCTTGGACCGAGTATGCACCGAGGCCGAAGCGGCCGTTGATGACGGTTATTCGCTGATTGTGCTCTCCGACCGGGCCGTCTCCGCCGCCCACGTGCCCTTAAGCGCGCTGCTGGCCACGGGTGCCGTCCATCATCACCTGGTACAACAAACCAAGCGCACCCGGGTAGGCATCGTTGTCGAGACGGGTGAGGCCCGCGAGGTCCATCATCATTGTTTGCTGGTCGGCTATGGGGCCGACGCCATCAATCCGTATTTGGCCTTCGAGGCGCTGTGGCAGGCGCGCCGTGATGGTCTCCTGGATGCGGGGGAGCCTTCGCTGGCAGCCGAGGAATCTGGAGAGGGACATTCGCACCAGTCGGTGGATCTGGGCACCAATGGCGAAATGATCAATCCGGTGACGGCCGAAGATCACGCGCTGGTCGCCCGCTATCGCAAGGGCGTGGCCAAGGGCATGCTCAAGGTGATGGCCAAAATTGGCATCTCCACCTTGCAAAGCTACAAGGGTGCCCAAATCTTTGAAGCCATTGGCCTGGGCGATGCCATCATCGACCGCGCCTTTGTCGGCACCGCCAGTCGGATTCAAGGCGTCAATTTTGAAATCCTGGCCGAAGAGGCCCTCCGCCGACACGCCTTGGGCTATCCCGAGAGCCAGATGCCCAAACTGCCCGTGCTGCCCAACCCGGGTGAGTTCCATTGGCGCGCCGAGGGGGAACGCCACATGTGGGACCCTGAGGCGATTGCCAACCTCCAAGTCGCGGCCCGCGCTGGGGACCAAACGGCCTACCAACGATTTGCGGAACACATCAACCATGATGCACAAACTCGCTGCCAGCTACGCGGTCTGCTGACATTCAAGGAAGACGCCGCAGCGATTCCGCTGGAAGAAGTGGAAGCCGCCTCCGAAATTGTAAAGCGTTTTTGCACCGGTGCGATGTCTTTTGGGTCGATCTCCGCCGAGTCCCACGAATCGCTGGCCGTGGCCATGAATCGACTGGGCGGTAAAAGCAACACGGGCGAGGGCGGCGAGGACCCGGCACGTTTTAACCCCCTCCCCAATGGCGACTCGAAAAGATCGGCCATCAAGCAGGTGGCCTCGGGACGGTTTGGGGTCACCATCAACTACCTCACCAATGCCGATGAGCTGCAGATCAAGATCTCCCAAGGCGCAAAGCCTGGGGAGGGCGGCGAGCTGCCCGGTCGCAAGGTCGACGAAAACATTGCCCGCATTCGTTATTCGACCCCCGGCGTGGGCCTGATTAGCCCACCCCCGCATCATGACATTTAGTCCATCGAAGATCTCAAACAACTGATCCACGACCTGAAAAATGCCAACCGCCACGCGCGGGTGAGCGTGAAGCTGGTGGCCGAGGTGGGGGTCGGCACAATTGCCGCGGGTGTGGCCAAAGGTTTCGCCGACCACATTCTCATTTCCGGCGATGGCGGCGGCACGGGCGCTTCGCCGCTGACGAGCATCAAACACGCCGGCCTTCCCTGGGACCTGGGGATCGCAGAAACGCACCAGACGCTGGTGATGAACGATTTACGAAGTCGCGTGGTGCTGCAAACCGACGGTGGTATGAAAACGGGCCGCGACGTGGTGATCGCCGCCCTGCTGGGCGCCGAGGAGTTTGGCTTTTCCACCGCCCCGCTGATCACCATGGGCTGTATTATGATGCGGAAATGCCATCTCAACACCTGCCCGGTGGGCATTGCCACCCAAGATCCCGACCTGCGGAAAAAGTTTTCTGGCAAGCCGGAACATGTGGTGACCTACCTCTTCATGGTGGCCGAAGAGGCCCGCCAGTTGATGGCCCAGCTGGGTTTCCGCACCATCGATGCAATGGTCGGCCGCGTGGAGTGCCTCGAGACCAACGCCGCCATCCAGCACTGGAAGGCAGACGGATTGGATCTGACAAGTATGCTGTCGCCCATTCAGTCGCCTTACCCAGCTGCCGGCACCTACTGCACCCAAGCGCAGGACCACGGCCTCGATCAGTCGCTGGATATCACCCAGCTGTTGGAGCTGGCCCAACCGGCCTTGGAACGCGGCGAGCCGGTCCGCGCGGAGCTGCCGATCGTCAACACCAACCGCACGGTAGGCACGATTTTATCCAACGAAATTTGCAAAAAATATGGCGCCGCGTGTCTGCCGGACGACACCATCCATTTCAAGTTCACCGGTTCGGCCGGACAAAGCCTGGGCGCGTTTTTGGCCCCCCGGAACTCCACCTTCGCGGCAGAAGAAAATATTCTCGTTGGCAACGTCTGTCTGTACGGCGCCACGGCCGGGCAGGCCTTTTATCGCGGCCGGGCAGCGGAGCGGTTTGCCGTACGCAACAGCGGCGCCCACACCGTCATTGAAGGCGTAGGGGACCATGGCTGCGAGTACATGACCGGTGGCCGCGTGGTCGTGCTCGGTCCCACCGGACGCAATTTTGCGGCCGGCATGAGTGGTGGCATCGCCTACATTTGGGACCCCCACGAAAAATTCTTGGAGAATTGCAACCTGGGCATGGTGGCCTTGGAAAAGGTCGTGGACGAAGAGGATGTTGTCGAACTCCGCGAACTGATCGAACAACACCAAAACTACACCGGTTCGACAGTCGCCGCGGACATCCTCGACCGTTGGGACGAAACCTTGGCCCAGTTCATCAAGGTCATGCCCACCGATTACAAACGCGTCCTAGAAGAGGCGGCAGAGCTTGCCCCCGGCTTGACCGGGGGGCCGCCGGCCAATGCGAGCTGCCGGTCGGAAGATATTGATCCGCTCCCGTTGGTCGCTCGTGAACATAGACGCGAATAGCGCGGGCGGCTCGCTGGTAAGACACCTCAAACCTTAATTAAAGAACTATGGGAAAACCTACCGGATTTAAAGAATTCACCCGCGAAGCCGTTCCCTATCGTGATCCCGTAGAGCGGGCGGGCGACTTCTTGGAAATTTATACCGATCCCCCGGAACAACACCTGCGGACCCAAGGCGCCCGCTGCATGGACTGCGGGGTGCCGTTCTGCCAATCGAATACGGGTTGCCCGATCGACAACTTGATTCCCGAGTGGAATGATTTGGTCTATCGGGGTCGTTGGCGCGAGGCCTTGGACCGCCTGCACCTGACCAACAATTTCCCCGAATTCACCGGGCGCACTTGTCCCGCGCCGTGCGAGGGTTCGTGCGTGCTGGGCATCAACGATCCGCCCGTCACCATCAAGAACATCGAAAACGCCATTATCGATCGCGGCTGGGCCGAAGGCTGGGTGGTGCCCCAACCGCCCACGCAGCGCACCGGCAAAAAGGTGGCCATCGTGGGTAGCGGCCCGGCGGGGTTGGCCGCCGCCGCGCAGCTCAACCAGGCCGGGCACTCCGTAACGGTCTACGAACGGGCCGATCGCATTGGAGGACTGCTGACCTACGGCATCCCCAACATGAAACTCGACAAAGGGGTTGTCGAACGACGGGTCAATCTGTTGCGTGAAGAAGGCATCCAGTTTGTCACCTGTGCGCATGTGGGTTTGGAAGAAGATTTTGAACCGGGCCATATGACCCAGATCATGCAAGAGCGGGGCCGCGCGCTCCAGTTCATCGATCCCCAAGAGCTGCTAGCGGAAAACGATGCGCTCCTCCTAGCGACCGGGGCCACCCGACCCTTTGATCCCACCGCGCGGTGCCCCGGCCGGGAACTGCAGGGCATTTATTTGGCGATGGATTTCCTGACCCGCAATACCCAAAGCTTGCTGGATGGTGACATGCAAACCGGCCAGCAGGCCGGCGGCGAATACATCTCGGCCAAGGACAAGCACGTGATCGTGATCGGTGGTGGCGATACGGGGGCGGATTGTATCGGCACCTCCTTGCGGCACGGAGCAACCAGCATTGTCAACTTTGAACTCCTGGACGTGCCTCCCCAAACACGGGCCGACAACAATCCCTGGCCCCAATGGCCGCAAGTTTACCGCGTGGATTACTCGCACGCCGAAACCGCCGCCACCCAAGGCGAAGACCCTCGGCGGTACAACCTGCTGACCAAAGAATTCATCGATGACGGCGCAGGAAACCTGGCCGGCGTGAAGACGGTCACGGTGGATTGGTCCACACCTGGCGAACATGCGCCCTTTACGGAAGTGGCTGGCAGTGAACAGACTTGGCCGGCCGATTTGGTCTTTCTGGCCACCGGCTTTGTCGGTCCGGAACTTGCCGTGGGTGAAATGCTGGGCCTGGAAACGCAGAACCCGCGTGGCAACTGGAAAACGTTTGCCGCCCAGCACGGTCAGTTTGCCACGAACACCACGGGTGTCTTTGCCGCCGGGGACTGCCGCCGAGGGCAAAGCCTGGTGGTCTGGGCCATCAACGAAGGCCGTGGCGCGGCGCAGGCCATCGATGCCTACCTGATGGAGACAACCCAACTGACCGCCCCCGGCCTCAACCTACCGCAGCAGGTGGTCTAGGGCGGCCAACCAGAAAATATTCAATTGACCCTCCATGCCATTGTTCGAATCGCTCAGGTAAGAGATGCTATGTGCTCGGCGATGAGCATCTTG
>CAMYJY010000075.1:1837-16133 GCA_947258835.1 uncultured Pirellulales bacterium | reverse complement strand
ACGACGAAACAACGCAACGACGAACAGGGACTTAATTTTTCGTTGATTGATTCGTTGTTTCCGTTGTTTCGTCGTGGTTCAAAATTTTCTGTTACTCGCTAACAACTATCGTGCGGAACAAGATTGGGCTTGCCCAGCAGTACAAAGTGGGTACCCGATGCCCGAGCCCATCTTTGACCATGATCGATTCGCCTGATGCAGCCGACCCGTCCTATTATTTTGGCCCTTGGGAGGGAGCAAGGCGGACAAATATTTCACCCCGATTGTCATGCCAGCCGGCCGGGGAATCATTCACCCGCAAATACAGCACCGCATCCTGCTCAGGCCGTAGGGTGGCTCCCAAGCCAATCGGTGTGGGTGGCGAAAAGTTATCCTGGTGCTGCCCGCGGAGCGCACCCAACAACATCCCCAACGGATAGCCCGCGTGGTAGGCCAGCGTGACACCTCCCGGCTCGCACGGCCAAGGCTGCGTGTCGTGGGCAATTTGGTAGCGGCCCGTAGCCGTAATCCGGTACTGCTGACCGGCCTTCAGCAACCAGCCCGTGGATTGCCAACCTTTCTCTGCAGCCAGCGTGCACTTGGCCACCGCACCAACGGGCTGCGGCTCACGATGCTGCATGGCCAGCTGCTGGTGGTCGTAACCATAGTCCCAATCCGCTACCAGCGCCTGCCACTCAACCTGCAAGTCCGACCACTCGGCATGATACAGCTCCTGAAAACGCTGGTTGAACTGGGAATCGTTGACATGCTGGGGCAACTGGCGAAATTTGTTTTGCCAGCGGGGATGGGCGTCGAGAAATTTGCAGAAACTCCAACACCAAGCGTATTCGGTGGTGGTGAGTGACCGCCGCTGATCGAGGGCCAACACGGCCGCCAAGGAAAGCGCTGCGCCCGCTTGGTGGGCCTCGCGAATACTCTTGATGCGGCCCCACATCGGCACCTCGTGGCGGTCGGCCGGCATGGTCCGCAAAGTAAGCTGCCCGTCCTGCCAGGTGTGGGTCCCCCACAGCTCGGCCAGGCCTTCGGCGTACCAGCCGGGACCAGTCCCCCCCAGCAGGGCCAGCATGAAGGCGTGGGTCCCTTCATGCAGTAGTAAATGGCGGCGGTAATAAGCGCTGGGCTGCTCCAGCAACCAAAGTTCCCTCTCCGTAGCAAACCCCTGCGGAAAATTTGGCCGCTGGGCGGGCAAAACCCCCAGCGCGGCAAACCGCTGACGATCTTGGATCAAAAAACCTCGCACCTGCCAGAGCTCGGTCCGCTCTGCAGCCACGCCAAAATATGCGGCCCAGGTCCCCACCGCCGCATCGAATACGGCGGGCAATTCGTCCACCGCTGCCTGCGGTGGCAAATCGGTAAACAAGCGGAGATGTTGTCCCGCGAGCATCCGCACGCCCGCCTGCTCCGCCCGCCGCAGGTCGAGTGCGGGCAACTCCGCAGCAACAACTTGCAAGGAGCAACCCCCAAGGCAACTGATGAGCAAAGAGAGTGCTGTCCTGAGCATTGATTTCAACCGTCGACAAATTTGGACCGCGAAGTGTGGCATTTACGAGATAGGCTGGGGACGCAACTTACTAGAGCAGCTTACGAAAACACGTGGTTGTGCTCCACGTGAAAACCAAAAGGAACCACAACGAAACAACGCAACGACGAACTGGGACTTATTTTTCGTTTGTTGATTCGTTGTTTTCGTTGTTTCGTCGTGGTTCAAAATTCTCAGCTAGTAGGCTGGGGCCCAGCCTACGGATTGCGAAACAGTCTTTCCAGTTGGCGGTTGACTTCGTCACCCAGGGCCCGCGTGGCCGCTTCTTGCAAAAAGCGTCGCGACAAATCGGCGATTACCCGCGCGTCCAGACGCGGTTTCTGCAGCGTGCCTTGCAGGGGTATCTGCAGGGTCTGCCCGGCCAGCGAGCGGAGATTCGAACCCAGCCACTTGGCTTGGAGCGGAATCTCAAACACCAAGGCCAGGCTCTGATCAAAACCCACCGAGCCCTGCGAGCGGATGGGCACGTCATCAATTTCAAATTCCAAATTGCGGTGATAGACACGGCCCTCCACCACCTGAAAATCAATCTTACGATCGGCAATCTTGAGCAGGGTCGCTGCAGGCCTGGGGTCGGCGGCCAAAAATTGTTTGCCGTCCGACAAAGCCTTCAGTTGCCGGATCGCGGTCTCCAGCTCACGAATCAGGGGCCCGGGCGCCACCCGCCAGTGATGCACGGCCAGCTGCCCGGACACGCGGGCCTGCTGTGGATCACCCAGTGGCACGAGCGAGTTGGCAAGATGCACCGAAAAGGCGCCTTCGGTGCGGGCAGCGCCCGCCAGAATCGGGGCCACGTACTGCAGCATTTTGTGGCTGACTGGCGGTGAAATCTGCACGTTCGTCAACAGCGGCCCCGCGGGTAAAAACACAGCCGGGTTGTCATCCGTCAAACGAACTTGCGGGCGCGCGGTGAGCCGGCCTTGGCCGACGGCCACATCCAGCGGCGCGAGCTGCAGCTGGCCCTGTTGCAGTGCTGCTTGCAGCCTGCCGGCACCGATAGGCAACCCGAACACGGCAGCAGATTCCCACCCGGCGTCGGCCGCAGCCTGCCAATCGCGAATCCAGTCCAGCGATCGGTCGCCAAGCTGGAGTTCGGCTAGGCTGCCGGCCACCTCAAACCGCACTTGGCGATCGCCTTGCAACTGGATATCCGGTCCTAGATAAGCTGCCAATAGCCGGGCTAACTCTTGAGAATCGTAGTGGAGCTGCCCGCTGGCCTGGAGCTGTGGGGCGGAACGCACCTCCTCCAGACTGGCCTGCCCGCTAAGTTGCAACGTCTTTCCCGACACGCGCACATTTTCCAGCCGCGCGCGCTCCGCGGATGCCTGGTACACCGCCCTGCCGGAGAGCTGCAGTTGTGGTTCGCTCCACACCAGCGCCGGACGACTGGGTTGATGCCGCAAAATTTGCAAGTCAGCAATCTCTGCAGAAACATCAGCCTGTAGTTGTTCCTCGCTGCTGGCCAACTGCAATTGACCTGTGGCCAGACCGCGAGGCCAGACGGCGGGCTGCGGGGCCTGGATGATCGCGGCCAGCCGCTCCAGATCAACGCGAAAAGCAACCTGCCCACGGGCCCGCGGGGGATCGGCCGACTGCAGGGTCAGCTTGCGAGCGCGGAGCGATAGCGTGTTGCCGGACAATGCCACTTCCGGAACGACCCAACGATCGTCTACGGCATCCCAGCTCAGTTTCCCGGCAAACTGCACGCGGGGCTCATCTAGGTCCAGCCCTGGCGTACGCATCCGCAAGTCCGTAATGTGGCCTGTGGACTCAACAGAAAACTGTTGCTCTGCGGGCTGCGTCAACTGGAACTGTCCCTCTCCCCGACCTTGGAGTCGCCAAGCCGACAAATCGACAAACTGGCCGACCTCCTCGGCCAGGTCCGCCAGATCAATTTGAAAATCTCCCTGCAGGGCCTCGCCCGCGGTGGTCACCTCGGCTCCACCAAAGGCAGCCCGCACCAGGCAACGTTTTACTTGGGGACCTGCGGGGGAACTGACAAACTCCGCACGGGCCTCGATCGGTTGCTGCCAACGGAGGGGTCGACCACGGTGGCTGCCGGCGACGTCCTCGACAGTCGCTGCAGCCGTCCACGTAACACCTGCGGCTGCCGGACGAGCAGCGGCCTCGAAGCTGAGTTGGCCCGCCTCCAACTGCAGACCCTGGCGTAGCCGCAGGGTACGCGGCAGCATGACGGCCACACGATCGAGGGCCAGTTGGCCCACCACGTGGCAGGGACTGGTCGGCAAATTTTGCAGGCTGATCTCCGTTAGCTGCTGTGTTGTAAGGGTGCCACGCAGTTCCAACTTGGCCCAGTCTGCATCCAGATCCAGTTGCTCCAGAGAAATCTGATTGCCCGACACGGCCACTTCCCAGGGGGCGGAGACGCGCTGGGCCAACAGCCGGTCTCCCTGCAGAGCGGCCGAGGTAAACATAAGCTGCCGTGCCTCAAGCCGACCGGTCGTCCGCACCAACCAACCGCGCTGGGGATGCTGATGGCACCGCACCCCTGGGGCATCCACCGTCAGTGTGCCCGCCAGCTGTGCCCCCGGCACAGTCCGAACCAGCCACGGCTGCAAAATCTGCAGCGGGAACTGCTCGGCCAATAAGTCCAGCTCGAACCCTCCGGCGAGGTCGGGTTGGAGTCGCAACTTGAGCCGCCCGGCGGCCTGCTGGCTGCGGAGCCGCCCGTCACCCTGAAGCTGCAGGCCAGGACCAGTCGAGCGACCGGTAAGATTTACGTCCGTCAGCAACCACTGTTGCTGGGTGGTCGTATCCAGACCGCGCACCGCGCCTTGGGTTATTTCCAGTTCCCAAGCCACCGCTGGACCTGCCGCGCCCTGCCGGCCAAGTGCCCCCTGCTCATTTCGGGGGAACACCAGCGCCGCCAGCAAATCTTCCGCATTGCTACCATCGGGCCTCGTGACGAGAGAAACCACCGGCTGGTGCACTTGGATTTTTCCCAGTTGGGACCAGCGGACGGCCAGCTCCCATAACGCCTTGTGGCAGGTGAGCGTCTCGTCAGTGACTGGCGCCCCCACCAGCTGAACGTGACGCGTTGGCACTCCAGACGCCAACCGGGGGCCGGCAGCGCCCAGCAAAGCAATCGATTGTGCAGCCCGCTGCGAGAAACGATAGTCGGCGCCAGGGCCAACCCGCAGGCCACCAGCAGCAGCAAGACGCATAACCAGCGGAAAAATTTTCGCAGCCCGGAGCGGCGAGAAGAGGTCTGGGGATATTGCTTAGACTGGCGGCGTTGGGGAGTCATAATTTTGCGTCCTCCTCACGGTGAGCATCCAGCCCTGGGAAGCGAGCGTCAAAGCAACCGCGTGTGCGGGTCCCAAGTGTGGTTCATTTTGGTCGTTTTTACACCCCCAGTTTGGCGGCGGACTGGCAGGCAAAACGGACACGCGGTTGACGATTTGGCTGCGGGTGCTGGCTGTCTTTCTTGCTGCTGAGACTCGTGCTTAAGGAATAACTATGCATTCCGGATTTCGTAGCTTTCCATGCTTGCCTCATTCCCATTTCGGTCAACCTTTTGTGTTGTCATGACATGCTTCATGCCAACTTTCTCCATGACTTTACCTGATGCAGGATTAGCCGTGAGATGTTCCGCCACAATTTTTTCAAGCCCTAGGCTCTGAAACGAAAACCGGATCAACTCTCTTGCTGCCTCGGTGCAATATCCCATCCCCCAATAAGGTTCTCCGATCCAGTATCCTAACTCGCCTTCCAATCCGTCAATTCTCACCAGGCTGATCGTTCCCAACAGTTCCCGTGAAGCTAGCTTAACGATCGCATACGCAACACCAGATTTCGTTTCCCAGTTTTCATCATGCGTACTTATCCAGGCTTCTGCCATCCCCATCTCGTAGGGAAAAGGAATGTTCAAGGTCATTTTTGCGACATTGAAATTTCCGGCCAACTTTTGAACTTTGCTTGCATCGTCAAGTTGGAACTTGCGTAGCAGGAGCCGCTTTGTTTTCAATTCAGGCTGAATCATTGTAGACTGCCGTTTCTGAAAGAACGACCGGAGGCCGTTCTTTCAGAAGTAAATTGATCTGGACAAAAGTCGATCGTGAAGACTTTCCCTGGGATAGTCCCCACAAGAAACAACGCAACGACGAACAGGGACTTAATTTTTCGTTGATTGATTCGTTGTTTCCGTTGTTTCGTCGTGGTTCAAAATTTTCTGCTACTCGCCAACAAGTTTCGTGCCGAACAAGATTGGCCCCGCGCCGCCTTACAAGTCCAAACTGAAGGTGCGTCCTAGGTAGCGGATCACGCGGGCCGCCAGGGTTCGCGGGTCGGTTTGGACGCGGGCTTGGCCGATCAGGCCGTTGCGGAACAGCCCACGCGAATCGTCCAGCTGCACCACGGCCTGGTAGGAGGTGGTTAAGGGGCGGATGGTCCCGTCGGGGTCGGCCTGGGCCGGCACGGGCCCTCCGGAGGTACTGGCCAAGCGGGGAGAAATGCGTTCCAACTCATCGGTGGCCACGTACTCGATCTCGCCGGCAAACTCATGGTACGCCGACTCCTCCAGCAACAACCGCACCTGCTGTCCTTCGCGGACCAGGTCCAAATCGCGTTGTCCGATCAACAACACCGCATCCCACAGCTGGGGATCCCCCAGCTGGCAAAACATGTTTTGCTCGCCATCGGCGGTCAACGTCGTGCCCAAGTTCTCTTCGTCCAGCGGAGAGCCGCTCCAGCTGGCCAATTCCACTTGTTCATCGACGGGCCGGGGGGGACGCTCGGGTGGAGGGATGACGGTCCCGGCCACCGGGGCCTTAATTTCCAACCGGCGTGCATCGTCAAGTTTTTGTTCCAGCTGTCCTTGCAGCGAGCTAATGTGTTCTTCCACCACTTCCAACTGCAAACTGACTTGGTTGTCGCGAAAGCGCTGTTGCCGGAGTGATTTGAGCTCGACGCGACTGGCGGCCAGCTCGCCGCGGAGCGCTTCGATCTCCAGCTGCAGGTCCACATTGCTCAGGCGGGCCAATACCTGCTCGGCGGCAACTTCCTGGCCGGGCTCGACCAAGACCTCGCTCAAAACACCTTCTACCTCCACGTACACACTGGTGGCGCCCCGTGGCAGCAGCTCGAACTGGCACATCACGCTGGAGGGAAACGGAATCACAAACGTACTGGCGATCAGTCCCGCCAGGAGTGTGAGAGAAACTGCCATCCGTACTTTTTTCACCTGACTCCACCTCCCGGGCACCCGAAAAAATTTGTACACCTTGCTCAGCGGCATGACCACCAGGCCGTAGAGCGAGGCCAGCGCGATTATCTGCCCCAAGACCTTGAGGCCATACGGCTCAAAAACTTTATTGAGAAAATACAAAATCGACAGCAAAATCACCCAGCGGTACAAAAAGGAGGCCACCGTATAGAGGGCGAACAGGGCCTGATTGCGTTTGGGCAAAAAGGGATCTTCGGGCTCCTTCAAACCCAGACACCAGCTGCCCAGCTTGGTATTCAGAATCTTACTGGCCTTTTGCCGCAAGTTGGGCACTTCCATGATGTCGCTCAAAATGTAGTACCCGTCATAACGCAACAGCGGATTGGCGTTAAACAAAATGGTACTGACCGAGCTGACAAACATAATATTCAGGCAAATATAATTGAGTGGTCCGGGTTCGCTGAACCACCACAAGAAAGTCGCTATGGAGGCGATCACAATCTCCACGTACATCCCCGCCGCGCCAATCGCCGCCCGGTGCCAGCGGTTGGGCAGCATCCAGGAGTCGGAAACATTGCAGTACAAGCACGGCGTGAGCACCAAGAACATCACGCCCATTTCATGGCACTCGCCGCCAAAATGCTTGCACGACAGGCCGTGGCCGAATTCGTGAATCACCTTGGTTACCGCCAGCACGGCACCGATGAAGAGCCAATTCTGCGCGGCAAAGAAAGACTGGAAGGACGGCAGTTTCGCTTGAAACACATCAAATTCCACGACCACCAGCGCCAGGGCCGAGGCCATCAAAGCCAGGCTCAACCACGTGGCCGTGGGAGAAAAAAACCAACGGACCCAGGGGTACATGGCATTTAAAATGCGTTCCGGATCAAAACCCTTGAACCGGATCGACAAAATATTGCTGACCGTGCCGATCAACTCTTTGCGACGGCGCTCGTCCGAGCGTTTTTTTAGCTGCACCCCCTGCCCGCTGGCGTCGGAGAGCACCAATCCACTACGATGCAGCATGCCAATAAAATTCTGCAATTCTTGGACACGAATTGTTTGCGGCGGAAATTCCGCTTCGAACTGCTCGGCAATCTCTTCCAAACTGGACTGCCCATCCAGCATTTGCAGAATGGCATACTCTTCTTCTTCAAAGCGGTAGTACTGCAGGCCCACAGGGTCTTTCACCACCCAATAGATCCGGCCTTGATAGCGCTGTTGGCGGGCCTTCAGATCGGGCCGCATCCGAATCGCCAGCTTTCGCGACGAACTGGCAACAATACTATCGGCGAGTGTGGGCATCAGTTGTCTAGGGGGATGGTCCCAGGGGAATGGTCATCGTGGCCCGCATGCCTGGCTGGATCCGCCAGTTTTTGCCTCGCAAGGAGTTGGTGACCTGAGCCCGCACCTTAAACCGGCCGTCGGATTGCACTTCCTGCTCCACATACACAATCGCTCCGCTGACGGAAAATTTATTCCCCCGCGCGCGGTGGAGTTCGACGCTGACCGGACGGCCCAGGATCTCCGCCCGATCGTACTGGTTCGCATCGGCATAGGCCTCGACATACAGTTCGTCAAACCGCACCAGGAGCAAAATCGGATCGCCCGGATTGACCCACTCCCCCTGGTGACGGTAGGTCGCCACCACTTCGCCGGGAAACGAAGCACTGATGGTCCGCCAATCGACGGCCAATTGTGCCGCATCGCGTTCGGCGAGCTTGGTGCGGGCATCGAGCCGGGCCAACTCCCGATCTTTTTGCGCTTTTTCGATTTGCAGCTGGGCACGTCCGAAAGCAAGTTTCTTTTGCAAAATCTCCATCTCGGGGACGGCGTCTTTTTTCCGCTCATTGGCTTGCAAGGCCTTTTTCCAATCCACTTCCGCCACTTCGGAGGCCTTGCGGGCGTATTTTTCTTCGACCATATCGGTGGCCCGCTTGGCCGCCGCCTCCAAGCCGTACTGGGCAATCTTGAGGGCAGCTTGTGCTTCGCGATCATCGATCACCGCCAGCACGTCCCCCTCCGCGACCCGTGACCCCTCGCGGACGGGAAACTGCATCAGCACCCCCTGCTCCGGCGCGGGCACCCGCACTTCATCGCGGACTTTGACCAGGCAGTCTTGCAGCACCAGCTGGTCCGCGGACTCCGCGCCAGCAGTCGCTCCCAAAAACACCTGCGTGAGCCCGCAGCAGGCCCAGAGCAATAAACAGCGGGTACACATCATGGGTAGCAACCCTCCCAGGCTGATCACAAGGCAGACCCCCTGCGCCGTGATTAAAACCGAAATAAAATCCTTGACCGCACAAACTCAAACAGATCACAAAACCAAACAAAGCCAATCGCGCGGCGTCCACAGAGGACCTTGGCTTTGGCATCCGCGCCCACCTTCAGATCGTTGGTCGGATCGTCCACCAGTTTTTTCAGGTCCTCCTGAGGAAACGACACCCGCATTCGCACCGTGTTTCCCAAATCCCCTTCGACCTCGGCATTTTGGTTCACTTCTTCGACTTGGCCATGCAGTCGCACGGCGGAGTGGGTTGCCAAGATGAAACTAACTTGCAATTTGGCTTCCGGATCCTCGGCGTGCAGTTGTTGCTGCTGTTCCACCACGTACCCCAGCTTGGCCTCGGGCACATAAATCTCCAGCTCCCAGCGGCTGGACGGATCGGCGATCTCCATCAACCGCTGGCCTTTTCGAACCATGCGGTTTTGCAATAATTCTTGGACTTTCCAGGTAATGACCTGGCCACCAATGGGACTGGTGACGACCAGCCCGGCTGTTTTCAGTTCCAGCAACCGCCGCTGCTTTTCCAAACTTTGACGGCGGACTTTCAACTGGGCCAAGCGGCCCGTAAGTTGCGCCCGCTCCACATCATCGTCCCGCACGCCCGCCAGCACCTCCTGCCGCTGCCGCGCGGTGGAGCGAATTTCTTCCAGGGCCTCGGCCAATTGGCCGTCCAGTTGCGTCATCCTCTCTTCCAGATCCAAACTCCGCTGTCGCACCAGCACCTGCTCGGCCGTCACGGAATCCCCATGACGCACCGTCACTTCCGTCACTTTGCCGTCGTTGGCGGCAAACACATCGCGCCGTACTTCAGGCAATAATTTTCCGTCGGCGATCACATTGAAGTCATAAGGCACCAGGCACATTGCTAAAATGGCCCCCGTCACCGCGATCAGCGCCAGCAGCGTTTTGGGCAAATTGCGGGCGGTCACCAGCACCTGGGTCTTGCCCAACATCCGCCACAGGGGCAGCAGGAAGAGGTTTTCGTGGACCTGGGCATTGGTGAGCGCGGTCGCGCTATGCCGGCGGACTACGTCGATCCGCTGCAACATGCCCTCGGGCTGACGGCTATCCACGAGCTGCTCGATGATGATCGCCCCCAGGATGTTCACGCGCCGCTTCTTTTTTCGCTCGCCCGGCTTTTCCTCTTCCAGGTCGGCTGCGTGGAGCGGCAGTACGGCCAAGTGTTTGGTATGGGATTCATCCACGTAGGCGTTGACGGCCTTTTCTATTTGCGGAGCCAGGTCGGACGTATCGCCGTCAAACCAGAGATCCTCCCCCGTCCGGGCCACGGTGGTAGAGAGCTTGCGCAGCAGGCGCACGACGTTGGAGCGGTTGTCAAAGGTTTCCTGCCCACTGATCGCGGATACCTTGTACTTGGTTCCTTGGCGCAACACCACGGTCACTCGATCACAACCAATCAGTCGGCGACCTTCGTTGGCGATGGTGTAGGCTGTTTCCCGCGAATTGAGTTGCTGGTGCACCAGTGCGGTAAAAGACTCAAGCTGTTCCCACAACGACTGTTTGGTGGCGAAATGCCGGAGCCGGCGATTCTTGAGGTATTCGCCCGCCAATTCGCAAATTTGCGCAAGAAATCGCAGGTAACCCCGCTGCGTCGTGGGTCGTGCCCCAGCGCGCTGAAAGATCTCGACCACGCCTTCCACGCCCTGGTCCGTTTTGATCGGCGCCAGCACCAATAAAAAGGCCGTGGGGTTGGCCACCATCTCCGCCCCTTCTGTTTCACCCGCGCCGGAGTGCGGCGGAATCAGAGCCGGTTCGCCCCGGTCCATCACCTGCTGCAGCAGCCGCCCATGTTGGAGCTGGGCGTCTTGACTCTCGGCCAGCCCGGTCTGCTGCAAGTTCACCTGATATTCGAGCTTGGCACCAGCACCTTCCGCCATGGTCCAGACAATGCCGCCAATGGCAGCCAAGGCCGAAACCGACTTGTCCATCAGGGCCGCGTAAAACTCCGTGGGTTCAATTTCCGAGCGGGCCAGCTCCACCACTTCCTGCACGAGACTCTGAATCTCCTGCTTGGCACGGCGGACGGACTCTTCGTCCAGAGCCCCCCCCGCGGGAGGTGCTGCAGCGGGTTGCGATGGATCAGAAGAAGTGCTCACGGGTAGGGTACCACTGCGAATTGACGACTTGCGGACGGGCGTGAGCCCTCCGGTTTCCGGGGCGTATGTAAATGTATTGGTGAAATCGCGCCGCTGGGCATGCATAACTGTCTCTGGCCGCCACGGTAAGCCACAGCGGGCTGTCGCCAGGCCAGCATCAGGCCTCCCAGTCCTGCCACGGGACACCGGGCAGAAGGCTCTATTGTCGTGTTATTCAGGACCGGCGTCAAACTGGATAGGTCCCTGCCGTGGGACAAATCTGCCCACCCGCCGCAATCTAGAGCGTCTAACCGGATTTTTACGCACAGGCGGAACCGCTGCCGGCGGTGGTACGGTTTGCCAGCACGCCCAAAGTTGGCTGGTCCGGGCCAAAACATCTTAGAGGGGCCTCGACTTGGAATGGACTTTTTTTGGCTCCCGCCGCTCCCCCACGTCATTCCCGCCGCTCCCCCGCGTCATTCCCGCGCAGGCGGGAATCTAGACGACCCGCGCCCGCTACTGGATTACCGCGTGCGCGGGAATGACGATGCACTGCGACAGTCTCCCCCAACATCCCCGCGCCTACTGGATTCCCGCGTGCGCGGGAATGACGATTTGCGTCTCCGCGGCATGGAGACGCCAGGTCCTGCTACTGGATTCCCGCGTGCGCGGGAATGACGGTACCGTGCCTACAGCAAACCGCGAGGTGCGCTCCACGGCAATGCTCGGGTTGGTCGCCGTTGTGGCAACCGCTAGGATCCATTACGATTGTGAGGATCTGGGCGGAAATGGCGGCGGGAACCTCCGCGGCCCTGTGGGGCACCTGCCGCCCCAAAACTCTCTAGCAAGGCTACGGCGAAATTTACATGGCGAAGGAAAAAGAAGAAGCTCTCGAAGTAGAAGGCGTGGTCAACCAGGCCTTGGCCAACACTCGTTTCCTAGTGGAAATCGAGGGGGGACACATTGTCAATGCCCACATTGCGGGCAAGATGCGGAAGAACTTCATCCGTATTGTCCCTGGAGATAAGGTCCGTGTGGAACTCTCACCCTACGATCTGACGAAGGGCCGCATCACTTACCGCGAACGCTAAGTTATTGTGAGCGTAACCGCTCCGGCGGGTTGTCTGCCCCGACACCCCTAAAGATTTCTCCGGCTGGTCATCATCTCTGAGTTATCCGCCGGATCCCTCTCAACTCCGCAGAACCTGGAGAATCGAACCGTGTTTTCATCAGTACCCCAGGGCGGCCTGGCCGCCAGCCCATACGACCTCCCGCTTGGAAGCATCACGAATCGCCAACATCCGTCCCCCGCACCGCGCGTACCACGGCAGAAAGGTGCTGGCATAAACGGATGGGTCCGGGTTGGTCTTTGCCTGCTAGCAGTCCTCGGAACAACGCTCCTAGCGCCCTCGATTGCCCGCGCACAGACGGACCCCGCTGGGGATCAGACTGTCGCGATTCTCGGGGTGAATAGCATTGACAACCTCCTGGAGGATGTGGACTTCGTAGGCAACCTGGTGGGACAGCCCGCCCTGGCCGATCAAATCCAGCCCATGCTCGCCGGTTTCACCCAAGGTATCGATCCCTCGAAACCGCTGGGCTTGATTGTCAAACAGGGCGAGGCGGGACCCGCCGGCGCGCTGTGTTTGCCGGTTACCGATCTCCAGCAACTGCTCACCATGCTCGGCATGTTCGGTGTGACCTCCGCGAAACAAGAAAACGGCCTGCAGGAAATCTCCGCTCAAGGACAAACCTTCTTTGCCCGCGAGGCAGATGGCTGGGCCTTGGTGTCGATGCTGCCGCAAATGCTGGAAGACCTGCCCGCCAATCCGGGTCAGCTGATCGGTACCTTGACCAATCGCTACGATGTCGGGGTACGGCTGCATGTGCAGAACATTCCCGAGCAATACCGTGAGATGGCCGTGGCGCAATTGCAGCTAGGCCTGGAGGCTGGCTTAGGTGAAAAACAGGCTCAAGAAACCGACGAAGAATTTTCCTCCCGCCGCGAACTTGCGACCGCTCAAGTCGAACAACTGAAACAAGTCATTCAGGAATTGGATCAAGTCAGTTTGGGCGTTTCCCTCGATGGTGAAAACCAGCGGTTGTTGATTGACATGCTGTATAGCGGCGTGCCGGGTTCGAACTTGGCGGAGCAGCTGGCCAGGAATAGCGATCCTCAAACCGACTTTGCCGGCTTCTTCCAACCCGATGCGGCCATGATGTTGACCTTTGCGTCCCAGGCGAGTGACACAGACATTGCCAAGATGAAGCAAAGCTTTGCCACGGCCCGCGAACAGATCGCTGTGGCGATCGCTGGCCAAGCGGACGATACTTTCACCACCGCCGAGCGCGAGGTGTTCGACAGCGCCGTGGACGATTTCATCGCTGCTCTGTTGGCGACCGTGGAAGAAGGCAAAATGGACGGTGGGGCCGTGCTCAACCTGTCCCCCAACTCGGCCACCTTCCTTGCCGGCGGTTTGGTCGGCGACCCCAGCAAGATGGAAGCCGGACTGAAAAAGCTGGAGGAGTTGGCCGCCTCCAAAAACCCCGAGTTCACAGGCATCCACTGGAATGCCGCGGAGCATAAGGACGTGAAATTCCACACCCTCCAGTTGCCGCTCCCCGAGGAGCCCGCAGAGTCCCGCCAGTTATTTGGCGATGCGGTCGATGTGGCCGTTGGCATCGGCGACAAGTCTGTCTTTTTGGCCCTGGGGCGCGACTGCCTGCAGGCCCTGCAAGACGTGCTCGACGAGTCCGCCATCCAGCCGGGAAAATCCATCGCGCCGATGGAGCTCAGCTTTGCCTTGCAGCAAATTATGGAAGTTGCTGCGACCTTTGCCGCAGCTGAGGACCAAGAAAACCTGCGGCTCATTTCTGAGATGCTAGCCAACAATGCCGACGGGCGGGATCATGTGCGCGTCGTATTGCAGCCCATGTCCAACGGCGCACGCATCCGCATTGAGGCCGAAGAAGGGGTGCTACGAGCCATCGGCATGTCCGTGATGCAGTCCCAAATGCAAGCTGCCGGGGCTGGTGGTGCGTTCTAATTCCTTCCGGAGATGGCGGCCTCCGGCCGCTATCTCAAAAAGTGGTTACTATTCAGCCAAATGACGCAGCCTGCTCGAAAGATCGGTCGTAAGTGCAACTGCCCTTTGAGGATATGTTTAATCCTTAGAGTAACTTCGAAG
>CAMYJY010000075.1:0-1815 GCA_947258835.1 uncultured Pirellulales bacterium | reverse complement strand
TTTAATCCTTAGAGTAACTTCGAAGGGCTAGCTGGCAAAGGACGTAACGTACGATGGCAGTTGCTCTTACGACCTGCCTACTGCAGATGGCTGAAGTATAACAAAAAGTGCACTTTGAGTGCTAACCATGAATAAAACTTCACTGGTGCTGACGGTCCTGGGCCCTGACCATCCGGGCGTGGTGGATACCCTGGCCCAAACGGTTGCTGCCCATGGGGGCAACTGGATCGAAAGTCGCATGGCCCATTTGGCTGGGCAGTTTGCCGGCATTTTGCGTGTGGAAGTGGCCGCCGCCTCCGCCACGGCACTGACCGAGGCCATCCAACAACTTACGGGCCTGCAGGCGGTGATCGCGACAGACGCCCAGCTGCCAACACCACCGGCAACTCCTACTGTGCAGCTGTCCTTGGTGGGTCAAGACCGGCCGGGCATTGTCCGTGAAATCAGCCACGTGCTTTCCACCCACGGTGTCAACGTGGAAGAACTCCACTCCACCTGCCGCCGGGCGGCCAACTCGGGGCAACAACTGTTTGAAGCGCGGGCTTCCCTGCAGCTTCCCGCCGGACTTGCTACGGAATCACTCCGTCAGGCGCTGGAAGCCGTGGCAGGCGACATGATGGTCGACATCGTGCTGGAGTAGGCATCACCGCCGCAGTCGCTAGCACTGCCAGCAGGGGCCAATTTTTCCGCTGCAGAAATTTGGGAATCTTCAACATCAATCCCTCGCACCGACACCGCCTGCGAAAACCGTATGGTTCGTCATCGGCGGAACCCCGCGGAACCCACCAGGAAAACGCCTCCAGGTACGGCTGGTGCAAGACCGATGCTAATTTTACTCAAAGTGAAAACAGGTACGCCTAGTGCTAGCAATTCTTATAGTTCAACTTCCAGCAGCTTGTTCGCCAAGACAGGGCGGGTTGTGTGTGATTTGCGGATATCGGAACGCTTGACCATGAAGTTGCGACTTGCCGTGCACTGGGTCCTCTTGGGCAGCATCCTGGCTGTGGTTTCTCCCGCCCAGGCAGAACCATTTCTGGCCTTCTTGGACGACTTCACCAAGGCGGCCCAGCGCCCCCCCCGCGAGGAGCGCATTGAGACCGAACGCCACGACTTCACGCAATCCACCAAAACAGTCGGTCGGCGGGTGGTGCAGGTAGAGGCAGGCTACTCGTATTACTACAAAGACGAAAACCAGGAAATCGAACACACCCATGCCACGCCCGAAATGCTCTGGCGGGTTGGTCTGAGTGAAGATATCGAATTCCGCCTGCGTTGGAACTATGGCTGGCGTTTGGTCGACGATGTGGAGGAAAAAAATGGGGCCCAGGACTTGAATTGGTCCCTCAAACTGGGGATGACCGCGCACGCGGGCTGGATTCCGGAAAGCGCCCTGGAGATTCGCAGCGCAGCACCCACCGGGGGGAGTTCCTGGTCGACGGAACAAGTCGAATTTGGTTTGGACTTGATTTATGCTTGGCCGCTGAGCGAGCGTCTGGAACTGTATGGTTCGACCGGCTACGGCACGGACGGTCTGGGGGATCTTTCCCTGCTGCCGGACGAGCCGGCCAGTGATCGTTTTTCAGTTGTGACCCAGTCGGTTGCCCTCGGTGCGGAGCTCTCGGACCGCACGACAATTTATACCGAGTATTTTGGAATTTTTTCCGATGGCCTGGCGGATAATATTTCGCTGAATTTTTTCAATGTCGGCGTCGACTTTTACGTCTCCGACAACTGGGTCCTGGATGTGCGGGCGGGCGTGGGTTTGAGCCCGGACTCGGAGGATTTTTTTGGGGGATTGGGCGGCGGCTATCGTTT
>CAMYJY010000074.1 GCA_947258835.1 uncultured Pirellulales bacterium | reverse complement strand
AACCTCTGGCGGCAGAGCCTGCCCCCGGCTTGATCGGGGGCCGCCCAGGTAGGCTGCGCCAACCTGGGCTACCCCATGCCAGCCTAAGCCGGACGCTCTTTGTTCGCTGGCTGAGAGACTAGCGGAGCGTACTGGTAATTTTTTTAGCCAGATCGGTGTACAGAGCCGCTGGCTCTGTCTCGCCCAGTGCTTCGAACATCGCCGCCAGATTTCCATAAGGAATCACCAGGGCCTCCTCGTGCAGGAGTCCGCTTTCCACAGCTTGCTCGACCAGCTTGACTCCCGCTTCGGTGATTTCAATGGCCTGCTCGCGGCTCCCTGTTTCCCAATACGAGACCCCCATACTGACCAGCGCGTCCCCATGTTGCTGGGGGGTGGCCATGGTGGTTACCGGCACTGGGTTCAGCAAGCGGTCGGCGGCCTGATCGTACCAATTGCAGGCGGAGAGGTGATCGTTGCCATGCACGGCATAGACAGCGCCAATTTGGAAATAAAGCCGCCCCATTAAGTAGCCCGTATCAGGCAATTCATCTCTTTGTGTGGCCAACTTGGCCAACTTGGCATCGGCCAATTCACCCAGACGCAGTGCGCTATCGGCTTCACTACGACGATGCTCAATCTGGGCGGCCTGAAAATAAGCCAAACCCAAATCCCAATCGATTTGATCTCGGATGAGGGGATCTTCGCTGGCGCGGCGCAATTGTTTGGCCGTTTGCTCCGCCTCCTCAACCCACAGCAGCGGGTCAATGGGCTGGTCCAGTGCGGCCGCGGCCGCCAGCGCGTTCACCGCCACGCGCAACCGCAGCTTCAGCTGCGACTCGTCTTCCATAATAATTCCTTCGGCCAGGGCGGAAGCACGTTCAATCCACTGGGATACCGTTTCCATTTTCCGTTCCCACTTCCCACGGGCGATTTCGACGGCCATGGCCAGATGCATATCGACTAACAGACGGCCGGCAGCGCGGCCAACTTGCGGATCCTCACCCACCACCAGCTGGTCGGCAATTTCAATGGCCTTTTGGTGCAAGGGGATCGCGCTTTTGGAGACTTCTTGTGAACCCAGGGCGGCCAACAGACCCATTTCGTACAAGGCTTCGGCACGCAGCAGGGGTTCCAGCTCGGGAATCTGGAGGACAGCACGTGTCTCCTCCACCGCCTGATCGTATTGGGCCAGAAATCGCAAGCAGCGTGCCCACTGCAAACGGAAAGCCGCGTTGTTTGGCTCGAGTTCGGCAGCTTCGGCCGCATGATGCTCCGCCGAGATGGCCTTGCCCCGGTTGATTTCAATTTCGGCCAGCAGCCAACGGGCATGGGCCGAGGTGTGATCCAGCTGCAAAGCCGCCCGCAGGTCGATCAAACTCAGCGCAGGATGCTGGATTAAATTATTTTCCGCCCGCAATAAATAGGGCTCAGCCTTGATAGGCTGAATAACAATTCCATCTACCTGCACTCCGTGAGCAGTCGCACCGGCTACCGAGGCAAATCGCAAGATCACGCCCCGTTCAGGAAAAACCTGGGCCAACCGGACACCTTGCCCGTTGTGGAGGTCTGCTGGCTTGATATCAGCCAATCCCAAGCGGCGGACCAAAGTTTGCAGCGGGAGAGGATTCAGCAGCTTGACGATGATCGCATCGACGATATCACCATCGAAACCGATATCGACGGACTTAAATTTGTCAAAATGATAACGCAGCGAGAGGGTTTCCGCCTGCTGCGAATGCGGAGTACCCCAAGCCCGCAGCACCTCACCGCGGTGGGAAATGCCAGGCGTGATGTCTCCGAAGCGAATCACCGCAGCCCGATTTTTACCCTGAGCGGACCGCTCCGACTCGGCCTCGGCGGATGCCGCCTGAGGGGACCGTGGCGGATCGCCCGCGCGCTGACTGATCTGCACCGCACTGGGGTTCGCCAATTCGGGAGCCGGGCTGGCTGGGGTCGGCTCTGCCAAATCAGGCACGGAGTCGGATTGCCTGGGGATGGGTTCCAGCGCCAACTCGGGCTGATCTGAAACCACGGCCACAGTTGAGGCCACAGCTGATTGGTGTGGCTTGCTCTCCGGACTGCTCACGATAATCGACTGTTCAGGGCGAGCCTGCCGCTGGCAATCCTGATCGCCAGAGCCAGCCCCCGCCATGACAGGAGACACACAAAACAAAACTAGTGCACCGAACGCCACGGAGCATGTCCGATCCATAACACGGCGCACGCCTCGCATCCAGCGGCTGATTTGGATTCCCCCTCGCATGGAATACTTCCCCTTCCCTTGAGACATCCCCGCGCGAATGCGTCAGAAACACCTTGTGGTTGGCCTTGGCACGGCCACAAATTCAATGACTGTGGGTCCAGTGCGTGGCAATCCGCGCACTTTCTTATCGTCCGTTATCGGCCTTGCCACCTGGACACATTGCAACAAATGTGTCGCATTCAGAAAAAAAACGGATTACGCAAGGCAAACTGCTAGCCCTGCAGGCACTCCAGCATCCGCAGCGCACCCTCGGCATCTGCCTGTGCGCACGCCGCGGCAGCGGCTGTGAGCCCGGCCACCTGTGCGGCCCGGAAGGGCACTGCCGCACCGGGCGGGGGAGACGCCGGCACCAGCCCCCGGACCATGCTTGCCAGCAGCTGCTGCAGTCCGTCCCCCGTCAACGCACTACAGCAAATTTCGAAAATGCATGGTTGTATCTCCGGGTCGCACTGCGTGGCTCCCCTCGGTTTGCGCGGGGGCGACAACCACGGATTTTGGTAAGCTGTTCTCATGGACTGCGCACCAGCAACGGCCAACCCTGGTACAAGATCCAACTTATTGACCACGAGTAGTGTGTTTTTGGGGGACAACTCGAGCCGGACCGCTTCGGCTTGCGCTTGGGCCACATGCCAGCACCGCCGCGCCGCAAAGGGTGAGCTGCTCTGATACGTGCCCGCAGCGTAGCGACCAACGGGAGCGGGCCCACGCCTTCCGAGCGGTAGCTCGCATTGGTTGGCGGCCCCGCCGCCCTCGCATTGGTTGGCGGCCCCCCGTTCAAGCCGGGGGCAGGCCCTGCCGCCCTCGCATTGGCCGCCCTCGCTGTGGTTGGCGGAGTTGCCGCCCGGCGAGTCATCAGCGGTCAACTGAGTCGCGTCCAAGACCCACAGCACCAAGTCGGCCGCCTGGATCTGCTGGCGGGCACGAGCGATACCCGCTTCTTCCACACCTACTGCCGCGGCGTGCAAGCCGGCCGTATCGCTCAGCTCCAATGGCCAACCCTCGACAGCCGTAGTCACCGCCACCACGTCACGGGTCGTCCCTGGCTGATCAAAAACAATGGCTCGGCGGTAACCCACCAGGGCATTGATCAAGCTACTTTTCCCCACATTGGGCAGCCCCGCCAGCACCACTTTCCAAGGCTGAGTCAGATGCAGCCCCAGCTCGGCGTAGGCCAGTAATTGTTCCAAGGCCGCGGACGCCCGCGGGAAATTTGCCTTCGCCAGATCCGCTCGGATGTCCGCCACCGCGCTGGCCAGCGCGCCATGGAACTGGTCGAGCAAGATGCCGGCAGTCCGCTCGGTGGTTGCCGCCGCGAGATCCAGCTGGGCCTCAGCCGTCAGCTGGCCGGATGCTTGCCGGCGAAGCCAATCCGTCCAGTCCAGCGGCAGACAACCCTGCTGGCCCAGGTCTGCCAAG
The DNA here is from genome assembly GCA_947258835.1 of uncultured Pirellulales bacterium. Classification (GTDB taxonomy): domain Bacteria; phylum Planctomycetota; class Planctomycetia; order Pirellulales; family Lacipirellulaceae; genus Bythopirellula. The sequence goes on along the minus strand of CAMYJY010000074.1, from coordinate 5,025 downwards.
ATCTGCGGCGCGGCTTGATACCCTCCATGACAATGCACCTCCCAGACGTCTGCTGCCTGACGGCACACAATCACGTCTTCGCCCGCCACCCCGCGCGCGGAAACCCAGCGGCCATACACAATCCGGCCCAGCGGTCGCTCGTCGAGGGATCCGCCAGACACGGCGTCAAAAAAGTGTCCCACCGCCGTGGCAGCCGTCGGTCCCGCCACCGCCACCACGGCCACGGCACTGCGGCCGCCTGGCGTAAGCTGGCAGACATACGTGGAAGTCTCAGAATCACTCACGACAGCTCCTGGTCGGCAATCGCAATTCCCGACAAGATCATCTGCGGCAGATAAGTTACCGACAGACCATGCTGGGTCAAAGCGTCGACAATCCACCGCGCGTCCCCACCGGTAAGAAAGACTTGCGGCATTTCAGGCTGCCCTTCTGTTTGCAACTCGGCCAGTTGCCGAATCGCCCCCACCGCCCCCCAATACAAACCGGCCTGCAAAGCAGCGGTCGTCGACTTGCCGACAGGTGGAGGAGGGGTCTGCAGGGCGGAGAGTTGGAGTTCCGGCAACGTTGCGGTCCCCGTGTGCAAGGCATGCGCCGAGAGCCCCAGCCCGGCCAAAATGGCTCCCCCCTCAAATCCACCGTCCGCCGCCAGGCAATTCACGGTGATCGCGGTCCCCAAGCACACCGTGAGGGCGGGCCGCTGCGGCCGGCGAAGTCGGTTGGCGGTAACCGCACTGAGCAACCGATCGATCCCCACCTCCCGTGCCGGCTGGCAGCGAACGGCGAGCGACAAATCAGTCGCGGTGAGCACGTGCAGCCGGTGCCCTAACAACTGCTCCACCTGCCCCGCCACTGCCGGACAGACCGACGCCATCCGGTACCTGGCTGCCGCGGAGGGCAGGGTCTCCAACCAGTCTTTTATTTCTGCCCGCAGTGCGGTCGCCGCTACCTGCCGATGCTCGATGGTCCAGGTGGCGGCCGGCGCAGGGATGGCGGGCGACGCCGGGGAATGCGACTCGGCCGCCTGCGGGGGTGGGAACCAACCCAGCTTGACCCGACTGCTGCCCACGTCGATGGCAATCAGTCCGTTCTCCGCAGGGTGGCTCATGTGGGTTGTCGCTCTTGCTGGAGCAAAAAATACGTCCGTTCGATCAACTGCCGCAGCCCTTGCCCAGTGACCGCGGAAAACAGCAACACCTCACCGCCGGTGGCGTCTTGCAGTTGCCGTTGCACGTCTGCCGCCGCGGGCAATTCGCCCTTACTGACCGCGACGACCTCAGGTCGATCGGCCAGATCAACATCATACAACTTAAGTTCCTCACGAATGGCCCAGTAATTTTCCACCGGGTCACTGCCATCCATAGGCATGGGCTCGACGGCATGGATCAGCACCCGCGTCCGCTCGACGTGGCGCAAAAACTCGTGTCCCAAGCCGACTCCCGCATGGGCACCGGCAATGAGACCGGGGATATCGGCCATCACCAAGCTCCGATCCATGTCGACCTGCACGATCCCCAGCTGGGGAATCTTGGTGGTGAACGGGTAGTCGGCAATCTCCGGGCGGGCACGCGAAACGCGGCTCAGCAAGGTGCTTTTGCCGGCGTTGGGTTTGCCCAGCAGGCCGACATCAGCGATTACCTTCAGCTCCAAGGTAATCCGCCGCTGCTCCCCAGGGGTGCCCCGCGTGAACTCGCGGGGGGCTTGATTGGTTGACGACTTGAACCGCGTATTGCCCTTGCCACCCTTGCCACCCAGAGCAGCCACCACCGCATCGCCTGCTGCGGTCAGGTCTTTGAGCACGAAATCATGCCGCGCATCAAGGACCACCGTCCCGGGAGGCACTCGGATCGTCAAATCTTCGGCCCCAGCCCCATGCCGATTGCTGCCGCTCCCAGCCGTGCCCGATTTGGCCCGCCAATGTTTGCGATGCCGTAGCGCCGCCAAACTGTCCACCCCCAACTCGGCCAGCACCACGATACTTCCGCCGTCCCCCCCGTCTCCTCCGTCGGGTCCGCCTCGCGGCACGAATTTCTCACGCCGGAAACTACAGCAGCCGTCTCCGCCTTTACCCGCTTCAATTTCAACGGTGACACGATCGGTGAACATCTTAAAGGGTTGATACCAACCGTTGACAGTACGGTGAACTACGCCACCGGCGTCACATGAATGCGACGGCCCTTGCGGTCGAAGCTGACCTGTCCATTGATGAGTGCAAACAGCGTATAGTCTTTGCCTTGGCCGACGCCCGCACCGGGGTGAAACTTGTTGCCGACCTGGCGAACCAAGATATTGCCGGAATTCACTTTTTCACCACCGAACTTTTTCACGCCGCGGCGCTGCGCGTTCGAGTCACGACCGTTCCGGCTAGAACCTTGTCCCTTCTTATGTGCCATTTTTCTCAGGGGGGCTAGGGGTACTTCCCACAACTCGGCTCCCCTGCCAGACCGCCAGGGGCGATGCGGGCAGCACCAGATCGTTAGCCCGGTGAGACGAGGCGTGGGGGTTGGAAATCAGGCCACGGCACAGGACGTGAGCGCGGCCACAGCCCATCGATTCTACCGGTAAATCCACTGGTACGCAACGCCTTCGCCCGCACCGTAGTACGCGGCCTTGCCAGGGGCGGGCCCCCAGCGAATTTCCCGCTCATCCTCGGCATAGGCATCCCCTGGACGCCAGAAATTGAGCTGCAGCTGCTTATGACGGAGGCGGCGGCCACTGCCAGGGGCGACCCCCGGCTGATAGGCTCCCGGCGGGTCCTGCCACTGGTAGGCATTGGTCAAACCGCCCACCAGAATCGAGAAAAAGTCGATTTCCGGATCGACGTCGGACCAGGTGGCCACCCCCCACACACCCCCGGCAGCTCCCGTAGGCACCAATTTGGCCTCCGTAATCTGCACGCTGTTGAGCAACGTGCCGCGCGGCAGTTCACGACGGGCAATCGGGTCGATGGCGGATGGAATAATCCGATCGAGGTAGGTTTTGCGGACCGGCTTGCCATCCCGATCACGATCCTGGCTGGTCAGCAAAAACTGGGGTACGAACTGTAGCAACTTGGACTCGCGCTCGACGGTCTTAAAGGTCCCATCCGGCTGTACTGCAGGCCCTAATCCGATCCCCGTGTTCCGCACCCGATATACCACATACCAAATCAGCTTGCGCTGCATTTTTCCCGTGCTTTGCGGAACATCCACGTAGAGCATCCGCAGCGGTTTAAAAGAAAACTCCAAACACCACAGATCGCGGCGGAAATCGACGGCCTGGGCCATCTCATACAAAGTACGGCTACTGGTGTTCTTGAACGGCGGACGCGCCAAATCGTCCCGAGCCCGCAATTCCACGATATCACGGACGGTTACGGTATCTTGGTGTTCCAAAGCGGGTGCTATCGTGGTCAGCACGCCTGGTGCGAACCGCGGCCCTAAGGATTCCATCAGATCCTGGGCCGGCAGCTCAGCCGCTCCCACCACCATCAGCAACACCACCGCCCAGCTCACTCGCCAGAAGATCCAGGAATTACCGGACACGCCAAACGGGAAGCATCTTAATTTGCGCATACGACATGTCTCGATGGATCAGGAGTCGAAGGATAGCCAGCAGGACGTTTGAGCCTGAGATAGCCAGCACCGCCAACCAGATGGCGGTTCCAGCTTACACGACTCCCAGAAAACTAGCTCCTTGCAGTATAAATGCCGCGGACTCCTCCGGCAAACTTTTCCACGGCGGCAGGGTTCCCGCTCAGGGCCTCCCACCCGCACAGCCGCTACCAGGCCTCCAGCATGAGCCCAAGATCTGGTCCTGGTTCACGGTGCGTGAACGCACGTCACGAATTGGCAGCCGCCCACGGGGCCTGGCTCATTTTTTCGGCAGGCACGACCCGATTCCGAGCACCAAGACCACCGCCGAAAAAATGTGCCTGCCCCCCTGCGACTCCGCAGCGCAGCCCGCACCCGGTGCGTGGCGTTACAGGTCTGTTTCGATTTCCAGCTGAGGAGGACGCGGCTGACGAGGAGGTCCCCGGCGGGGACCGCGAGGTTCGCCCCGAAAATCGTCATCCCAACCGCCACGGCGTCCCCAGGCCTGAGGGCGCGAACCGTCCTCACCCGCACGCCGGTCACGGAAATCATCAGCACCCCCTCGGGGTGGTCCTCCGCGCAGCGCGCGCATCACGCGGGCCAGTCGCATAAACTCGGCTCGGCTCAGCTGATCGTCACCATCCTCATCAAACCGTTGAAACATCTCGGCCGGTTCGGGACCTCGTCCCCGCCGGCCGGCGGGTCCGCGACCACGTGATCCTCGTTCAAAATCGCGATCCGGTCTCCCGGGACGATCAAACTCTGGATCCAGCGGCCGACCTTCTGTGGCGCCAGGCGCTGGGCGCCCCTCAGCGCCCGCTCCGACTCGTCGAAGCGCAGCAGCTCGGAGTAGGTCTGGCTCAGGTTGAAGTGGGCGGTGGCATTGCCGGGGTCGGCCACCACTGCCTGGCGGAACAGCTCGATCGCGCGCTCGAAGTCCCCGAGGTGGAAGGCGCAGACGCCGGCGCCGAGCACCGCGGCCGAGTTGTCGGGCTCCTGGTCGAGCACCTGGATGTAGAGATCGCGCCCGAGCGGCCACTGCCCCAGCATGACGTGCACATCGGCCATCAGGTGACGCACCGGGGCACTGTCGGGCAGGATCGCTCGTAAAACGCCCAGATCGCCGAACAGCGTGCCGCTGAGCCGGCCGGCGCGCACGTCCTCGATCGCCAGCGCCGGGGTCGACAGGCTGACGCCCAGCCGTTTGCGCTGCTCGTTGACCAGCAGCGGCGCCAGCCCCAAGAGCAGCAGGAAGCCCGCTACCACCCAGCGCTCGAAGCGCACGCCGTGGCCCCAGAGCAGGATCGCCCAGTAGACCACCAACGCCATCGGCCCGGCAGGCAGCAGCAGCGGCCAGAGCAGCACGATCAGGGTCAAGGCATAGGCGGCCCAGACCGGCATGTGCGGCCGCAGCCAGCCGAACAGCCGCGCCACCAGCAGCTGCCCGCGGGTGGCC
>CAMYJY010000073.1 GCA_947258835.1 uncultured Pirellulales bacterium | reverse complement strand
AAATTGACTTTTTGACATCCAATTGAACCCAGAACCCTCGGTAGCTAGCAACCCACAACCCACAACCCACAACCCACAACCCACAACCCACAACCCACAACCCACAACCCACAACCCACAACCCACAACCCACAACTCGCAACTCGCCACAACCCACAACCCACAACCCACAACTCACAACTCGCAACTCGCAACTCGCAACTCGCAACTCGCAACTCGCAACTCGCAACTCACCACAACTCGCAACTCGCAACTCGCAACCCGCAACTCGCCACAACCCGAAACCCGAAACCCGAAACTCAAAAATGGATTTCCTCAACCAAGCCCAAGTCCAAGTCAAAGAACTGCTGGGATCGATGACGCCGGCGGCGCGGATTACCACCTTTTTGTTATTGGGTGTGATCGCCGTGAGCATCGGTTATTTGTTCCAACATCACTCGGCCAGTCCGGACGCATTTTTGTTCAATGGTGAATATCTTCCCGCGCGGGATGTGGATCGGGCCGAAGCGGCGATTGCCCAGGCACGGCTGACCGGTTACCAGCGCGTGGGCAACCGCATCAAGGTACCTAGCGCTGCCAAGGCCGAGTACCTGGCGGCGGTGGCCGATGCGGGGGCCTTGCCGCCGAATTTTCATTCGCTCTTGGAAAATGCCTTGGAACTCGGACCATTTACCGATCGGGTCACCCGCCAAGAACGTCTGAAAGCGGCGCGGGAACAGCAATTGTCGATGATCGTCCGCTCCATGGACGGCATTGAAGAGGCCCAGGTCATCTACGACATCCGCGAACCGGTTGGCTTGTCACGGGTGGGCCAGGCCACCGCCTCGGTCAACGTTCGCCCCAGCCCCGGCGAACCACTCGATCCGCGGCAGGCAAAAATGATTAAAAAGGCCGTGGCCGGTGCCATCGCCGGTCTCGACCTGTCCCACGTGACCGTCACCGATCTCTCCGACGGCTCAACCTATGGTGGCGGTGGCGTCTCTAGTGCGTCTTTTGAAAACGAGTATTACCAGCAACGGATTACCTACGAACGTTTGATGAAGACGAACATCGAAGATCTGCTGCACAATGTCCCTGGACTCCGCGTGCAAGTCGCGGCCGATTTGGACGACACCATCGAACGGACGACGCGGACCGTCAAGCCCGATGGCGATGCGGCCACGATCCGTCAGACGGAGGCCACCGACAATAGTGAAACCTCCGAGATCGCCCCCAGCGGGAGGCCCGGGCCAACCGCCAATGGACCGGCCGGTAATTTTGTGCGAGAAGACGCGGAGACAATCGTCAAAAATAAGAATGAAAAATCGAATAGCGTTTCCGAATTTCTTAACGGTCAAAAAGACGAGTTCCTCCGCACCGCGGCCCTGGTCCCCACCGAAGTGCGCGTCGCCATTTCGATTCCGAATAACTATTTGGTCGATGTCTGGCGAGAACGCGAGCGGAAACAGGGGAATGATCCCACTGAGAACTATCCGGATGGTACCGCGCGGGATCTGATTCGCGATGAAATTGAAAAACAGGTGAAAACGATCGTGGCTCCCCTGCTTCCCAAAGAGCTCGCCAGGAACGAACGTGCGGGAGTCGAAGTCCAATTTTTTGAATCCCTCCAGCCGACCGAGATCGAAGGCCCCTCCCTGGTCATGCAGGCACTTGCGTGGGCCAGCAAAAACTTCAACACGTTGGCCATGGTCGTGGTGGCCTTGTTCAGTTTGACCATGCTCCGCTCCCTGGTGAAATCGATTCCCGAAGTCGAGCCCACGCCCGCCTTGGGCGGAGCGGCCCTGGAAGTGGATGCCGATAGCTCTGCCACCCCCCCCACCAACGAAGAGGAAACGCCTGGCGAACAGCGGCCGCGGTTACGCCTGAAAAAGGGGGATAGCCTCAAAGATGATTTGACCGAGATTGTGCAAGAAGACCCGGATGCGGCTGCCGCCATCCTCCGTAGCTGGATCAGCAATGCCGCCTAACCGGGCGGCGGAGTCGCCACCACACGCAGACCATGATTGCTCACACGTTTTTATCATACGCAGTACATTACTCAAACTGAAAACAAGGCTTCCATGAAGTCGGTAAAGCCCGAAAAATCAGACCATCTTTCCGCACCGCGGCGGCTCGCAACGAATACTGGTTGGCAAGTCGATGGAGTGGGCTTTTCCGGCCCAAACCGGCCAGCACTAGGGATACCTGTTTTCACTTCGTAAATTAGAGAGTGCTTGATGTCTCCAGCTCCTACCACACCCCCCCCGCTCCGCAAAGTCGCCATTCTGGTTGCCTGCCTCCAGGAAACGGAGGCGGAGCGCTTGCTTGCCGGTTTGCCGGTGGCCACTGCCACTGCCGTGCTGGCGGCCGCCCAGCGGTTGGGGCCCGTCGATCCCGCGGAGCGGGCGCGCATTATCAAAGAATTTCGTCGTAGCATGGCGGCTCAGTTCGTGGAAACACCAGCTGCCACGCCGGACATCGAAGAGGTGACCTCCGCTCCAATCGGTCCGCCTGTCGCCGCCGGAGGCGTCGAGCTGGATCCCTCGCTGCTGGCCCGCCTGGAAACAGCTCCTGAAAATCCAGGCCACAATTTGGCAAACTCGCCCGACCCCAGCAGTCCACCAAAGTCGATCCAGCAGGCCGATCCGACTACCCTGGCACGGCTGCTGGCCGCGGAACACCCCCAAACCATTGCCCTGGTCGCCTCACGCTTTGCACCGGAGCAGTCCGCCCAGGTGCTGTCCTCCTTTTCCACCGAGCTGCAGGCGGAAGTGCTGAGCCGTATGGTCGAACTGGATACCATCGATCCCCAAGCGGTGTCCGTCGTGGAAGCGCAGTTGAGCACCTGGCTCCAGCAACAACAGCAGCAACAACATCGCCTGGCGACCGGCGTCGAGCAGGTCCAGCGGATTTTGGATAGTGCCCCCCCCACCCAACAGCAGGCGATCCTCACGCGGCTACGACGCGTCCAACCCGCACTGGCCGACCGCGTACGGCCCGCAGTACCTGCGCCCCAGCCGCCGCAGCAAAAACCGGTGCAGCGGCAGGCCCCGCCACCCCCTCCCCTGCCCGCCGCTCCCCCCATCCACCAGCCTCCCGACCTCAAGGACCCCCTCGCGGTGCTGGAACAAGCCAGCGACCACGAGTTGATGGTTGCTCTGCGTGAAACCGAGCGCCAGGTGGTGATGCTGGCCCTGGCCGGTGCCAGCGAAACCCTGCTGCAGAGAATTACGCAAGGTATGTCCCGGCACCAAGCCAAACAATTCCTGAGTCAGTTGCGTTCCCAAGGGCCCACCCGTTTACGGGACATGTTGGCCGCCCAGCAACAACTGGCCCACAAGGTGTTGCCGACCGTCCCACAACCCGCGCCAGCTGTCGGCGCTGCCCGCCACCGGCGGTTTTGGCTCTGGGGGCGGGACGAATCTGCCCAAAATTCCTCACGTGTTGCGTCCCAAGTTCAGTAACCACCCGCCGCCAACTCCACGCGAATCCATCCCATGGCCACCATCATCAAAAACGACGCCTACGTGCCATCCTCCGGGCAGGACCTGCGGGGAGTGGCTTACGACTTTTCCGATTTACGGCGTCAGGCGGATGACTATCTGGAGACGGTTCGCGGTGAAGCGGCCCGCATCATTCAAGCCGCCCAGGAAGAATCGGCTAAAATTAAGCGGGACGCCGAACAAGCCGGCCGCCAAGCAGCCCAAGCGGCCGTGGAATCGATCCTGGATAAAAAAGTCGCCCAGCGGATGGAATCGCTGACCCCTGCCTTGGCCACGGCCGTGCAACAAATTGAAGACGCGCGCCAGGACTGGCTCCATCACTGGGAAACCTCCCTGCTGCAGCTGGCCCAGGCCCTGGCAGCACGTGTCCTCCACAGGGAACTGCGCGAGCAACCGGAGATTGCCCTCACCTGGATCCAAGCGGCGCTGCAGCTGGCTTCCGGCTCGGCGGAAATCACCGTGCAGCTGCATCCCACGGACCATCAAACCCTAGGACCGCAGGTGGAACAGCTGGCGGCTACGTGCGGCCGGGCCGCACCGACCACCATTGTGGCCAGTGAGGCAATTTCGCTAGGTGGCTGTGTGGTCACCACGGAATTTGGTTCGATCGATATGCAATTAGAAACCCAACTAGCACGGCTAGCCGAGGAACTGAACTAGGAACATGTTTTAACAGTGGGGTGCCACTGCTGGCTTGTCCAGCAGTGGACATCGGGTACCCACGTTGCATTGCTGGGCGAGCCCAATCCCGTTCGGCACGAAAGTTGTTGGCGAGTAACAGAAAATTTTGAACCACGACGAAACAACGGAAACAACGAATCAATTAACGAAAAATGGTTACTATTCAGCCAAATGACGCAGCCTGCTCGAAAGATCGGTCGTAAGTGCAACTGCTTCTTGAAGATAAGTTTAATCCTTAGCATAACTTTGAAGGGTCCGTTGGCATAGGACGTAACGCATGATGGCAGTTGCTCTTACGACCTGCCTACTGCAGATGGCTGAAGTATTACGAAAAATTAAGTCCCTGTTCGTCGTTGCGTTGTTTCGTCGTGGTTCCTACATGCTTCAGATTGGCAACCCATCATGAATACAGCCTTACCCTCTTATGTTGACGGCGCATTGCTGGCTGGTTTGACCGGCAGCGTGGTGCAAACCATTGGGCTGACCGCCGCCGTGGCCGATTTTCCGGCACCGGTGGGGGCGCTGGTTTCGATTGAACAACCCCAGGGCCCAGGCATCGAGGCGGAAGTGGTGGGTTTTCGCGATCAACAAACCTTAGTGATGCCGCTAGGCAACCTGCAGGGCATTCGCCGTGGCAGTCCCGTCAAGTTGGTGCGGACCACGCGCACCCTGCGCGTGGGTGACGGATTGATCGGACGGGTCATTGACGCACGGGGGCGGGCCATCGATGGCCGGCCGCAACCCATGCTGCAGGAACGGATGCCCTATCATAGCAATGGGATCCTACCCACGCAGCGTCCACGTATTGAAGCTCCCCTGGCCACCGGCGTCCGGGCCGTGGACGGCTTGCTTACCTGCGGGCAGGGCCAACGTCTCGGAATTTTTGCGGGCTCGGGGGTGGGTAAAAGTGTGCTGCTGGGCATGATGGGGCGGTACACCGACGCCGATGTGAACGTGATTGCCCTGATCGGCGAGCGCGGCCGCGAAGTCAACGAATTTATCCAGCGGGAGTTGGGGCCGGCAGGTCTGGCGCGGAGTGTCGTGGTGGTGGCAACCAGCAATGAGCCCGCGCTGCTGCGGGTGCAGGCGGCCTATGCCGCCACCAGTGTGGCCGAATATTTCCGCAACCGGGGACAGCAGGTCTTGCTGGTGATGGACTCCATCACGCGCTTTGCGCTGGCCCAACGGGAAATTGGTTTGTCGGCTGGCGAGCCCCCGACGACGCGTGGGTTCCCGCCTTCGGTATTTGCCCACTTGCCCAAGCTGGTGGAACGGGCGGGCCGTGCGGCAGAAGGCAGTATCACCGCCTTTTATTCCGTGTTGGTAGAAGGCGATGATGAAAATGAGCCCATTGCCGACACCATGCGGGGCCTGCTGGATGGACATGTCTGGCTGGCCCGGCGGCTGGCCGAGCGGGGGCACTACCCCGCCATCGACGTGCTGGGCAGCATCAGCCGGCTGATGCCAGATGTTACTTCCCCCGACCACAGGCAGGCCGCCCAAGTCCTCAGAAAATTATTGGCCGTGCTCCATGAAAATGAAGACTTGCTCTCCATTGGGGCGTACCGCGCCGGATCCAATCGCCAACTCGACGTGGCCGTTGCCCTCCGCTCTCAAATCGAGACGCTGCTCCAGCAACAACAAGATGAACAAATATCCCTGGCCGCTGCCCGCCAAGCCGTGCTGGAATTGGCCGACCGCGCGACAACTGAGTTGACCAACAACACAAGCCAACAGACCACGCCCCCGTCCCCCCAGACTAGCTAATTAACCGAACTCGACTTGATGCACTCAAATTTACGCCCGTCATTCCCGCGGTGGCGGGAATGCGAAAACCTTAACCGTTAGTCGCCCGATGTCTCGATTTCGTTTCCGCCTGGCCACGCTACGAAAAATCCGCGTAGCCCATCGCGACCAGATGCAAGCGCAACTTGCGGAAGCACTCCAAGCGGTGGACGTGCTCGAGCAGCAACTGGCAGCCATTCAAAGTGAACACCAAGCCTTGCTGAACACGCGACGCGCGGCAATCCAAGGTGCCGCACCGGATGTCAACCAACTCTTGGATGCCCAACGCTATCAAGCCTTGCTGCGGGCCCAGGAAGCAACCCTAGCGGAGCAAGTTCAGGTGCTGCAGGCCGAAGTGCAGCGACGTCGGCAGGCGCTGACGGAGGCCAACCGAGAAGTCCGCGTATTGGATAAGTTGGAATCTCGCCAGCTGGCCGCCCACCGGCAACACCAACTCCGCAGCGAAGCCAAGGAGCTCGATGAAATCGCCAGCACGCGATTCGAGGGGAACGATCCATGGGCATGATCATCCGCTTCTGTTTTCCGTTGATCGGTTATTTCTGCGTGGCCACGGTGATCACGCTGGCGGCCGGCTTTGGCTATCTGCGGCACCAGGGCATTTTGGATGATGACCGCATGTTTCAAATCATGGCGCTGCTGCACGACATTGAACTCGACGAGGTGACCGAGCAACAACTGAACGATCTGCAAGACGTCCCTAGCGAAGACAAGTCTTTTGAGGAGCAACAACAGCTGATCCAAATTGCGGCGCTGCATTTTCACCGCAAGGTGGACGACCTGGAAAAACAAACCAACGAATTTATGGCGCTGCGAGATCAAGTCGATGCCCGCATGGCTTATTACAACAATTTTAGTACGGAAGTCAAACAATTCCTGGAGCAACGTCGACAAGAAGCACTCCAATCGGGATTGGTCGGTGTGCGGGCGCAGTGGCAAAACCTGACGCACAAAACGCAAACGAAAGAACTCTTGAAAAAGATGATCGAAGACGGTCGTGTGGATCTGGTCATCCAGATCTTGCAAGGCATGCCCGCCAAAAAGCAAACCGACATTCTGAAAACACTCAATACCCCGTCCGATGTCGAGATCCTGTACAAAATTCAAAAGCAAATGCTGGCCGGCCACCCGGTGAGTACCTTCATCGAACAGCAAATCGAAAAATTAGAAAAACGACAGCAAGAAGAAAATAGCTAGTTTCAGTAGACAAGGAAATTGTTATGAGTCCACCATCGGTCGATAACTTACTGCAACTCACCACGCCTGCTGCGCGCGCTCCGGAGGCCCCGCGCGGGCAGGAGGTCGAGCCGGGATTGTTTCGAAAACACCTCCAGCGGGCTGCCCAGGAGACTCCGCGGGGGAGCTCGGAACTGCGTCCCCCAGAGCGGCAACCGGCCGCGGCAGACAACGCGCCCGCGGTGGATGAACCTTCCCCGGACGAAAACCGCGCGCTCGATTCGGATCGTTCCGCGGGGCAGGAGGACACCGAGCCCGCGCCCCAGCAGCCCGCGGAAAATCCTCCCGCCGAAGAGCAGGCGGAAACCAGCGACCAGGCAGATACCGTCGTGCTCTCGGAGGAGGCCCAAGTGCTCTCCGGCTTAACCGCGGATGGGGTCCCGGACGAGCTCGTGACTGAGCTGCCGCCCGGGGTGCCCCCCGAGGAGCAGGACGTACCGGCAGACGAGTCGGCACGGCAAGGTCAGCCGCGCGTGGAGGTGGAGCAGCGAGCCACGCCCACCGCGCACCACGACGCAGCGCTGCCCCACGAAACCGGCAGCCACACAGCGAATGCTGAGGCGGTTGCCACCACAGCTCCCCAGGTGAAGGAAAACGTGGCAGAAATACCCCATGGCCAGGCAGCCGCCCTGCCGTTGGAAAAGCCGTTGGAGGTGCATCCCGCTGCGTTGCCGACTGCGGCGACCCCAGAAGTTCCGGCTGCTTCCGCACCTGTGCCGGGGGTCGCGCAGCCTCCTGCGACCGCCGACAAGCCAACCACAAAAACACCGACAGCCCCGGTGGAACGGTTCGCGGGAGATCCATCTTCGTCGACAAGCGAAAAAAAACGAGCGATTCCGACGGTACAACATGCGGCTCCTTCCCCCACCCTCGCGGCGGCGGAGGCAGAGCCACCCGCTGGTCAAGCCGAGCAGGCAGTCCGGGCACCAGCGCCCGAGGCGGTCGGCACCGCGGTTCCCCTGGAGTTCTCGAGTGCCGATCCGCTGGCGGCACGGGCCAGCGACGCCCGCGCGGCAACCACGCAGCCGACCTCCTCGGCGGAACCCCAGACGCCCACGGTGGATCCGGCCCGTTTCGTGCATCGCATTCACGGTGCCTTGCGCGCAGCGCAGGAACGCGAGGGCCACATCCAGTTGCGGCTGAGTCCCCCGGAGCTGGGGTCTTTAAGGATTGAAATTGCCGTCAAGCAGGGGGTGCTGACAGCGCAACTGGAGACAGAAACAGCTACCGCGCGGAACTTGATCTTGGATCATCTCCCCGCCTTACGGGAGCGACTGGCGGAGCAACAAATCAGCATCGAAAAGTTTGACGTGGACGTGCGGGACGAATCGAGTCCGCAGCACGGCCAAGCAGAGCCTGAGCAGCCCCAAGACCCCTGCCAAACCGGAGGCCCGTGGTGCCGCCGTCACGCAGGACACGAGCAGTTCCCACAACGAACTCGATATTCGCATTTAACTTAAAGTGAAAACAGATACACCCAGTGCTGGCCGATTTGGGCCGGAAAAGCCCACTCCATCCGCGTCTCAACCAGGTTTTGTTGTGAGCCGCCGCGGTGCGCAAACGGAGGCTGTCTTTTCGGGCTTTACCGGCTTCATGGAGGCCCCGTTTTCAGTTTGAGCATTTAATTTGAGATCAATTTACTTCTGACAGGACGGCCTCCGGCCATTCTTTCAGAAACTCCGAATTTAATGGAAGGGTACCTTGATGACGCAACTTCCTAATATCAATGCCGGGACCTCGGCAGACCAAACCTTTGGCAGTGCCAGTGCGCTGAACGATCTTGACTTGGATGCGTTCCTCGATCTGATGATCGCCGAACTGCAAAATCAAGATCCTCTCAACCCGCTCGAAAATGATGAGCTGATTGCCCAAATCAGTCAGATCCGCGAAGTGGGCGCGACCGAACAACTAACGGAAACGCTCGACGCGGTGTTGCTGGGCCAAAATATCTCCAGCGCCACCAGTTTGATCGGCGCGGATGTGGTGGCCTTGACCGACGAGGGACAGCGGGTGACGGGGAATGTCCGCGTGGTGACCATTGAAAATGGCCAGCCCAAACTTGATTTGGCCGTCGAGCCCTCGGCCACGGCAGCTCCCCAAGCGGGGCAACTTGCCGAAGGGAATTACACCTACGAAGTCGTGTGGGAAGGCAGCACGGGGGATTTGTTCGGTGTCGAGCTGCCACCGGCGAGTACGGCATCGCTGGCGAATTTTCAGGGGGCCATCCGGCTCAACAACCTGCCTGAAACCGATACGCCCAAACAAATCTACCGCACCGATAGGTCGGGACAGGGGGAACGCAAGCTGGTCGCTGAATTGCCTCACGGGAAGACCACCAGTTTCGTCGACCAGTTGGCCGATGGTCAGCGTACGGGCTCGCCTCTGACCGCACCCGTGCAGCGGTTGGCATTTGGCAACCGCGTGACCGTGCGGCTAAGTAATATTGGCGAGGTCAGGCCCCCCCAATCATCCACAGAATAACGAACGAACAACCAATAATTTTGCAAACGGGAGTGTAAACCATGGGTCTCCAATCTGCCATGACGACGGCCTTAACCGGCCTGCAAGCAGCTGAAACCACCATTGACATTGTGGGCAACAACGTCGCCAACTCACAAACGGTCGGCTTTAAGGAATCGGAAGCCGTCTTTGCTACGCAGTTCTTGCAGACACTGAGTATTGGTTCCGCGCCTACCGCTAGCGGCGGTGGCACCAACCCCAAGCAAATCGGCCTGGGTGTGAAGGTGGCCGAGATTTCCCCCAACTTCACCCAAGGGACCATCGAGATTAGCTCGAACATCCTCGACGTGGCCATCCAGGGAGACGGATTTTTGATTGTGCAGTCGGGTACAGGCGACCTGTATACCCGCAACGGCCAACTGAAACTCAACGCGGATAATGATGTGGTCACCACCACCGGCCAGCGTTTGGTGGGTTACACGGTGGATGAAAACTTTCAAGTCGTGACCGACAATCTTGTGCCGCTCAATATTCCTTTGGGCAAAGAGCGTGTGGCCCAGAGCACCGAAAATGCCACGATGGCGGGGGTGCTGAACCCCGCTGTGGAGGCCGGTGATGAGCCCGAAATCATTGAATCGCTGGTGCTCGGCAATGCGGCCATTGAAGCCCCGGACGATACGAATTTTGATGGGACGAGTATTATCACCACCGATACCCCGGATCCGGCCACCGCCACCGAGACGGGGGCCGGTGTGGGACCCGACGCGGGCCTGGTCCGCTACCGGATTGCCTTCCTGGACGACGTCACCGGCGGGGAAAGTTCTTTTTCCACGGAATTTACGGTCAACAACACGGTGGCGGGAACCATTGATCTCACCAATATTCCCGTTGCCGACGGAGTCATTTTTACCAATCGCGCGATTTACCGCACGGAAGCGGATGGTTCCACCTTCTATCGGGTGGCGGATATCGGCGATGCGGTGACCACGACGTACACCGATACGATGGACGATGCCACCTTGGTGGGAAATCCGGTCATGGATGCCACGAATATCGAGGCTGGTTCTTACAGTTATTATGTCACGTATTACAACCCCTCCACGGGCGTCGAGACCCGGCCCACGGCGCGGGTGGCGGCCCCGGCGATTGCCAATACGGGGGGCGGTCGGATGCGGATTGATCTGGATGATGTGGGCGCCCCGATCGATGCTTCGTTCACCCAAATGCGCATCTACCGGAACATCGTGGGCGAGAGCTCCAATTTCCGCTTGCTGGCGGAAGTTCCCAGTCAAGCCGATGTCGGTAACTATGAATCAATTTACATTGACAGTATTGATAACACGACATTGGCCCTGGGGAGTGAACTAAATCTGGATGGTCCCCCCGCGGTCAGTGGTAATTTGCTGACCGAAGTGATTGTGCGCTCGGGCGATGTCTACATGACGCCCTTTGAGGAGGGAGTCTTGAGTTTTGCCGGTGAAAAAGACGGCGTCTCGTTGTCGGAAAAAGAACTGACCATCGAGGCCACCACGACCGTGCAAAATCTGATCGACTTCATGCGCGATGCCTTGGGTATCGATCAAGAAAGCAGCCTGAGCACGATCCCCTTTCCCCAGCCGATTGGCAATGTGGAAATCGTGAATGGCCAACTACGTGTCACGAGTAACATGGGTGAGGAAAACGCCATCGATATTCCGTTGACGGCCTTCAAAATTACCCCTACGGGGGAACAGGTCAATTCCACGATTGCGCTCAACTTCAACGCCACGCAGACGGCCAATGGTCCAGGTACCTCCAGCGAGTTCATCGCCTACGATAGCCTGGGCTTGCCCGTGAGCGTGCGCGTGACCACCGTGCTGGAATCCAAGGACAACAATAGCACGACCTATCGCTGGTATGCCACCAGTCCCAACAATCAGCCCGTCACCGGGCTGTCGACCGTGGTGGGCGATGGCGTGTTGATTTTTGACAGCAATGGTGATTTGGACGACCAAAATCCCACCGCCCGGTTGAGTATCTTCCGCGAGGGCACAGCGTCCGAGTCACCGCTGGAAATTACGCTCGACTTTTCCACCGTGAAGGCACTGGGAGAAACGGATCCGCAGGGCAACCCGATTAGTACACTCAATGTTACCAACCAGGACGGTTTTCCACCGGGCGTGCTGAACGACTTTATTATTACCGAGGACGGCACCATCCAAGGTCAGTTTAGCAATGGCACGCAGCGGACGGTGGGGCAGATCGTGATGGCTCGTTTTTCGAATAGTTCGGGTTTGCAGCAAGTGGGTGACAGCATGTATGCCACGGGCGTCAACTCGGGAAATCCGATTTATGGCAGTCCTGGGGAGGAAGGGATCGGTGCGTTGAATGCCGGGGCCGTGGAACTGTCCAACACGGACATTGGTCAGAATCTGATCGAATTGATCTTGGCGTCCACGCAGTACCGTGGTGGCGCGCGTGTGATTAGTGCCGCCCAGGAGTTGTTGGACGAATTGCTAGCTTTGAGAAGATAAGTAGGGAGTGATCATGATCAAGTTGACACGGCTGAATGGTGAGGCCTTTATTTTGAACGCCGACCTCATCAAGTATGTCGAGCATCGGCCAGACACTTTTATCACCCTCACCAGTGGCAACGAGCGGATTGTCGTTGCGGAAACACCGGAGGAGGTGCTCACCCGCTGCATCGACTACCAGCGGCAGAAAAGGCTCCTGCCCGCGGTTACCCAGCAGGAGAGCCACAAATGAGCCGGTGGGCGATAGCCCCGGTTCCGTGAGACGTGCCAGAACCGGGGCTATCGCCCATCGGCTCAGGCGCGGCAGACCGGAGGGCTGCAACCCAAAGGATCTGCTGCGCTGTCAACCTCGGTTATGTGGGGTTGTATCGATTGGGAGGATTCATCCCAGTAGGAAGCCGAGAAGGCCCCCTATTCTGGCGGCGAGAACCCTGAGGTCAAGCTATGGTTGTCCAGAAAGTCACACTGTCGGGGCTGGCGGAAAGGGCTGTCCTGCGAATATTTCCACGCCTGCTGGCTCCAACGCATCGTGCCTGCGTTGGGCTGAATCATCATGGATATTGCAACCATCATTGGTGTTGTGCTGGCCGTGGCGCTGATCCTCGGATCGATCGTCATTGGTGGTGGTAACTTTATGTCCTTTGTCGACGCACCCTCGATGATGGTGGTGGTGGGAGGGGCCATTGCGGCCGGTATGATTTCTTTTCCGCTGAAGAACTTTCTCAGTGTCTTTGGCGTGACGCTGAAAGTTGTCTTCAACAAGCTCGATTCGGTGCCGCAAATCATTGAAGAACTGGTGAGTTTGGCGGAAACGGCGCGGCGAGACGGCTTGCTGGCCTTGGAAAGTCGCCTGGGAGAGATCAAAAATTCCTTCATCGTACTGGGCATTCAAATGGCCGTTGATGGAACGCGCCCCGAAGTGATGGAAGATATCTTGCGGACGGAGATCGATGCGGTGGCCACCAGGCACCGGGACGGCAAGGCGCTGCATGATTGCATGGGGCGGTTTGCTCCGGCATTTGGCATGATTGGTACCTTGATGGGCCTGGTGATCATGCTGGGGGATATGAGCGATCCTTCCAAGATTGGTGCGGGTATGGCGGTGGCACTGCTCACGACGATGTACGGCGCGATTGCCTCGAATGTGGTGTTTTTGCCATTTGCGGAGAAGCTGGGCTTCAACAACAAGAAGGAACTACTCACGATGGAAATCATCGTCCGCGGAATCATGGCGATTCAGTCAGGCGAAAACCCACGCGTTATTGAACAAAAGCTGAATACCTTTATCCCGCCCAAATTGCGGGCGGGGGATAAGAATGCCGCTTAGAGGGTACCATGGCGATTGAAGAAGAACCATCTGCTGGCATACCGGAGTGGGTCGTTACCTTTGGTGATATGATGTCCCTGCTGTTGACCTTCTTTATCATGTTGGTCTCCATGAGCGAGATGAAACAGGATGAGAAATTTCAAGCCGTGGCGGAGTCCTTGCGTGAGCAGCTGGGCCACAGCCTTTCGCAAGACGCGATGATTCCCGGCGATTTTCGTCCCAGAAATTCCTCAATGGAGTGGAATTCGAGTCTGGGGCGGGCGAAGAAAATGGATATCAAGAGCGGTGGCCAAGAAAATAAGTCGGTCGTCGGGGAGCACGAGAAAGTACAAATCGTCAGACCGGGTGAGGATTCTTCGGTGGGAGGCGTGGTGTTTTTCGACGAGCACTCCACCCGGCTGACTCCAAAGATTCAGGATGATTTGCAACGGATTATCGAGCAGATTGCCGGCAAGCCGCAAAAGATTGAGGTGCGTGGGCATGCCACTCGCAGACCCATGGACGATGACGGTACGTTCCACGATGTGTGGGATCTTTCCAACGCGCGGGCGCGGAATGTCATGAACTATTTAATCGAGCAGGGTATCGATGCCAGTCGACTCCGACTGGGGAATGCAGGCGCGGAAGAGCCTTTGTACCATGGGGTCAACACGGAATTACTCAAACAAAATTCACGGGTACAAATTTTGATGTGGGATGAGCAGGCGAACGATCTTGATGGTGCCTAGCGCGCTGGGTGGCACCCAACGCTGGTAACGATTTTAGTAGCAGTATTAAGGGGTTCCAGTCATTCCCGCGCAGGCGGGAATCCAGTAGCAGTGCCAGTGGTCTA
>CAMYJY010000072.1 GCA_947258835.1 uncultured Pirellulales bacterium | reverse complement strand
CTGGCAAAGGACGTAACGTATGATGGCAGTTGCTCTTACGACCTGCCTACTGCAGATGGCTGAAGTATTACTAAAAAATAAGTCCTGGTTCGTCGTTGCGTTGTTTCGTTGTGGTTCCTTTGTTGCCGCAGCAATGGCTGAGAAGAGAGTGAACTGCTGTCGGTGCACGCAGACGGTTACTCACATCTGTGCCGAACAGGATTGGGCCTGCCCCCGTACCGCCCCCCGTGCGTGCCAGGGGCAGGCTCTGCCGCCCGGGGCTTTCCTGGCCCGGATTCCGGGTCCCCAGGACCCCGCCAGGCCGTTTTTTCCGCAGGCAGCCGGTTTTTTCGCCAGTGGTCGGTTTAAGCTATAATTAATCCGACAACCGTGATTCAACCAGCGCCCAGCGCCTCCCAACCAGCGCCTTGGCAACCCCCACCCTGAGCATGTCCCTCCCCCCATGGACCAGCCCACTCAATTCCTGCCAGAACACTTTATTAACCGCGAACTGAGCTGGTTAGAATTCAACGCGCGGGTCCTGGAAGAAGCCCAGGATCCTTCCAACCCGCTCTTGGAACGCGCCAAGTTTCTGGCCATTTTCAGTTCCAATTTGGATGAGTTTTTCATGGTCCGCGTGGCAGGTCTGCGCGAGCAGGCATTTGGGGGCGTGGCCGCACAAGATGTCGCCGCCGACGGCTATGGAGCCCACGCGCAGCTGCTGAAGATCTCTCAAAGAACACGCGAACTGGTCGCCGAACAGTACCGCTGTTTCAATGAAGCCATCTTGCCCGCACTGGCAACTGAGGGCATCCGTATTTTGCCTGAATCGGATTTGGACAAACAGCAGAGAAAAATAGCGCACGATTTTTTCCATCAACGGGCGTTTCCCATTCTCACCCCGATGGCCATTGATCCCAGCCACCCCAGTCCGCGCTTCCACAATCGTGGTCTGTACCTGGTGGCCCGGCTCCATCGCACCCAAGGCGTGGGCCCCGCGGATCTCTACGCCGTGGTGCAGTTGCCCCAAGTACTGCCTCGTTTCATCCCGGTGGGTGGCCTGAAGGACAACGATTACGTGCTGCTCGAGGACATTTTGGCCTCGAAGCTTCCGGAACTTTTCGGCGGGTATGAAATTTCCCGCCATGCTTGCTTCCGGATGACGCGTGACATGGATGTGGACCTCTTGGAGCAAGAAGCGGACGACATGCTGCATTCCATCGAGCAGCGCTTGCGAGCGCGGAACCACTCCGAAGCCGTTCGTTTGGAGGTGCAATCAGGGATCGGACGGGACCTGCTCTCCATGCTGGTCCACGAAGAAAAGCTGTATCACAAATACGATGTCGACGGTGAAAGCTACAGCGAAATTTATCGACTCGATGGCCTGCTGGATATGACGAGCTTGTGGGAAATTGTCAACTTGCGCGGCCGGAACGATTTGCTCCCACCGAGTTTTACCCCACGCATCCCGCCCGGACTCGGCCCCAGGGACAATTTATTTGCCGAAATTACCCAGCGCGACATCCTGTTGCACCATCCCTTCGACTCGTTTGATCCGGTCGTCCGATTTATCCAAGCTGCCGCGGAGGACAGTCAAGTCCTCGCCATCAAGCAGACCCTGTACCGCACCAGCGGTGACAGCCCGATCGTCCGCGCACTGATTCAAGCAGCCGAAAATGGCAAACAGGTGACGGCACTGGTCGAGCTGAAGGCACGCTTTGACGAAGCCAACAATATTGACTGGGCGCGGCAGATGGAGCGGGCGGGTGTGCACGTGGTGTACGGCTTCATGGACCTGAAAACACATTGCAAGCTGGCCATGGTGGTGCGTCAGGAGGGGAAAAAAGTCCGCCGTTACGTGCATCTGGGCACGGGAAACTACAATCCTCACACCGCGCGCCTGTACACCGACATGGGGCTGTTTACCTCCCACAAATTAATTGCCGACGATGCCTCAGCGCTGTTTAATTTTTTGACCGGCTATTCTCAGGGACATGCCTGGAGCAAACTCATCGTCGCGCCGCAGGACCTGCATCGCCACACGCTGGAACTGATCGACGGCCAAACCAAACGGGCCCGGGCCGGCAAGAAGGCACGCATTGTGGCCAAACTCAATTCGCTGGTGGATCGCAAAACAATCGAGGCGCTGTACCGTGCCAGCCAGGCCGGCGTGCCGATCGAACTGATCGTGCGCGGCATCTGCTGCCTGCGTCCGGGTCTGCCGGGAATTTCAGAAAACATCCAAGTCCGCAGCATCGTCGATCGTTTCTTGGAACATAGCCGCATCTTTGTCTTTGGCACCGGTGCCAAGGCAGAGGTCCTGCTCTCCAGTGCCGACTGGATGCCACGCAATTTCGGCCGCCGCGTCGAGGTGGCCTTCCCGCTGGAGACGCCGGAGCTGAAAGAGCAAATTTGTCAGCAAATCCTGCCGATCTACCTGCAGGACAACACCCGCGCCCGCCGCCTGATGCCCGACGGAACCTACGTCCGCGCAACCGCCTGGCACGGGGAACCAACCCACCGCTCCCAAGTGGAACTGCTGGGCCAAATTCCCGTGCCGCAAGATCAGCCCAGCGGTAGCGAGGGCTCCCCCAACGGTCCCCTGCCGGTGGAGGACAAATCGCGCATCGCGTAACGTGTACTCTGTGTGAGTACACGACTACACCTGCCGCGAATATGCTGTAGAATAGTGCTCGTCCCCACCATGGTTGGTAAACAGCAGCAGACCGATCCCTGCCCGTCACTCCCCATGGAAATCGGACCCCACGCAAATATCCACCGCAGGGGTGGAAACCTTGCGGAACCATCCTGTTTTCGCACAGTTCCCCCTACCGACGGCGAAGACACCTCGAGCATTCCCGCATCAATATGGCAGAAGACTACTACGCAACGCTCGGAATCAGCCGCGATGCATCATCGGCAGAGATTCAAAAGGCGTACCGTGAATTGGCCCGCAAATACCACCCCGACCTGAATCCGGAAGACTCCAGCTCAAAATCCAAATTCCAGGCGGTGCAGACGGCATTTGACGTCCTGAACGACCCTCAAAAACGCCAAATGTATGACCGCTATGGCAGTGGCTTCGAGAGCCACGGCCCGGCGGGGCCCCAGGGCTGGCCAAGGGCGGCGGCCGGGCAGGGCCCGCAAGTCGATATCAACCTCGAAGACCTGTTTGGCGGGGGCGGCGAGGGCGGGGGCTTTGCCGACTTGTTTAAGAATCTTGGTCAGCGCGGCAGTAGACGCCCCGCACGGCACGCTCCTCCTACCCGCGGATCCAATCTGGAGCAGGAATTGACCGTGCCCTTCACCACGGCCGTGCTCGGGGGAGAGGCTCAAATTGCCGTCCGCCGGAGCGACGGACAAGTAGAAAACATTCAGGTCAAAATTCCGGCTGGAATTGAATCTGGCAAAAAAATTCGTTTGCGCGGACAAGGAAACCCCAGTCCCACGGGCGGTCCTCCCGGCGATATTTTGATCCAGGTGCGGGTAGCCGCCCATCCCCATTTTCGCCGACAGGGCAAACGACTTGATGTCCGTGTCCCCATCACCTTGGCTGAGGCCCTCACCGGAGCAAAAATCGATGTGCCGACACCTCGTGGCACCATTGCACTCACGGTGCCGCCAGGCACGTCCAGTGGCCGCAAACTCCGTGTGAAAGGACATGGAGTCAAACAATCCGGCAGTGTGGCAGGGGATTTGTTCGCCGAATTGATGATCGTGCTCCCTCCCGATCTGGCCACTGCCGATCGGGAACAAATCGCGACACTGTGTGAAAAATATACCGAAGCCCCTCGTGCTGATCTCCGGTGGTAGGCTGACCTGGCATGCGGCGAAACAAATTTCCCAAATCAGTCCGACTCCTAAAGTCGTCTGATTTCGAGCGGGTTTTTGGGCAGCGCTGCAGCAGGGCGGATGGCATGCTGATCGTCTATGCTGCCGCCAGCGAAGCGGAGCAGCCACGGCTGGGAATGGTTGTGTCTCGCAAGGTTGGCAATGCGGTGGCACGCAATCGCTGGAAACGTTTGATTCGGGAAGCGTTTCGACTGGTACAACATCAATTGCCCCGCCACGTGGACCTGGTCGTACTGCCCCAACGGGGTGCCCGACCGGACCTCGGCCGCTTGCAGGCCTCACTGCGAACCCTGGCCGACAGAGCCCGCCCCAATTCCCATTTGTGATGTGGTTTTGATGTGAGATGTTAGATGTGAGATATTTGATGTGAGGTGCGACCTGCTGAGTTTGTGGTGTTTTTGGAAAAGGCTGCGCCCCAGCCTACAAGCTGAGAATTTTGAACCACGACGAAACGACGGAAACAACGTCCACCACGAGTCAACAAACAAAAAATAAGTCCTTGCTCGTCGTTGCGTTGTTTCGTTGTGGTTCCTTGGCCGCCGCAGAAATGACCAAGAAGAGAGTGAATTGCTGTCGTAGTACGCAGACGGTTGCCCAAATCGTGTGCCGAACAGGATTGGATGTATCCAGCAGTAGCCCCCATGAAGCACTCCCCCAAAAGTAAATTCTTGTCTTGGCCGGGACAACTCGTCTGCTGGGCACTGATCGCGGCGGTGAAGTGCTATCAGTGGACGATTAGCCCCTGCCTCGGACCGTGCTGCCGTTTCCAACCCACCTGCAGCAGCTACTTTATTATTTCGCTGCAGCGGCATGGGCCGCTCCGGGGGCTCTGGCGGGGTCTGCGACGGATCAGCCGCTGCCACCCCTGGAGCGCAGGTGGTTACGACCCGCCCGTCTAACCGGCCCTGGAACCGCGGGGGGCTGTTGATTGATCGGGCACGCTGCTAGCGGAACGCACCTCGCGGTTTGGTAGTCCATTGGGCAACAGCTGGTGTTTCCGGCGAGGGACCCCGACTCGGTAGGGACTTTTGGGGCATTTCGTCATTCCCTCTGCTATCCTATGTCATTCCAGCTGCTCTCCTATGTCATTCCCGCTGCTCTCCTACGTCATTCCCACTGCTCTCTTACGTCATTCCCGCTGCTCTCTTACGTCATTCCCGCGCAGGCGGGAATCTAGACGACCTGCGCCTGCTACTAGATTCCCGCCTGCGCGGGAATGACGTGGACAACCTAGATTCCCGCCTGCGCGGGAATGACGTGGACAACCTAGATTCCCGCCCGCGCGGGAATGCCATGCCAATTGCAAACCGCGAGGTGCACCCCTGCTAGCAGGCGGGGCACTCTTTATCTTGACCCCTGGCGACGGTCTCTCTAAGCTTCCCCCCGCTGCGCAACCTCGGGCTAGGGGCCACTACGGGCATCGTGTTCACCGTCCCGGGCCTACCTGGCCAAGATCCCCCTGTCGGGGTGGAAACTGGACGGTGCGCTGCACAAGCATCACCACGCTTTTTTTGATCATGGCTTAGCAATGCGGACCTTCACTGGCCTGGTACTTTTTCTATGTTCCTGCTGCTGGCTGCCTGGCTGCATGGCCCCCATGCTCAGGACGCAAAGCCCTGCCGCTTTGTCAGACGATGCGGATACTGAAGCAACCTTGCTGGTGGGGGATGTAGCGCATCCCTACGGTTTGGGCTATGTCAAACTCGAAGCGGTGGCTCTGCTCACCGGCCTGCATGGCACGGGCGAAGATCCCCCGCCATCCCCCCAACGGGCCGCTGTGTTGGCCGAAATGAATCGCCGCGAAGTCGAGAATCCCAACCGCATCTTGGCCTCTCCCAACACGGCACTGGTCCTGGTGCGAGGTTTCTTACGGCCCGGAATCCAAGCTGGCGAGAGTTTTGATGTGGAGGTGCGTACGCCATCGCGGAGTGGCACGACCAATCTGCGTGGCGGGCAATTGCTGGAAACACGCCTCTCTGAAATGGCCGTCCTGGGTGGTCAAATTCGTCAGGGCCACCTGATGGCCTTGGCCAGCGGCGCGGTGCTGGTGGATCCGGTAACGAGTAACAAGGAAAACCTGGCCCTGTTGCGTAAGGGACGTGTGCTGGGCGGCGGCCGGGTGCTCAAATCCCGTAATCTGGGTTTAATCCTCGATCACCAGCAACAATCCATCCGCATGAGCCAACTGGTTGGCAAAGCGATCAACCATCGTTTCTACAGCTATTTTGACGGCCAGCGCGAGGGCGTGGCAACTCCCAAGACGGATGAATTTATCGAACTGCAGCTGCACCCGCGCTATAAGGACAATGTGGGACGCTACATGCGGGTGGTGCGGAGCATCGCCGTCTCCGCCACCCGACCGCAGCAACAAGCACGACTCCCCTTACTGGCCAATCAGCTACTCGATCCGCTGACCTCTGCCACCGCCGCCCTGCAACTCGAGGCCATCGGTACGGAGACCGCCGTGGAAGTACTCCAGCAAGGCCTGACGAGCGAGGACCCCGAGGTCCGCTTTTACGCGGCCGAGGCGCTGGCCTATCTGGACATTACCGAATCGGTGGATACGCTCGCCAAGACGGCTCAGGAAGAACCGGCTTTCCGCGCCAACGCGCTGGCGGCATTGAGTGCCATGGATGATGGAGGGGCCTACGAACAACTGCGCGGGCTGTTGGAAGTCAAGAGCGCCCAAACCCGTTATGGTGCCTTTCGCGCCCTATCCGCGATGGCACCAAATGACCCTCTCGTCCGCGGGAAATCCCTCCAAGGGAAATTCCGCTTTCACACCTTGGATGTTCCCGGAGAACAGTTGGTGCACGTCACCAGCAGTCACCAACCGGAGATCGTCTTGTTCGGCACGGGCCATCAATTGCAACTTCCCTTGGTGTTGGACGCGGGACCGAAAATCTTAGTCAATGGGCTCCGTGGCGGAACCGTCAAGATTAGCCATTTTGGGGAAACCACCGAGCAGCGCGTGGTCGAGAACCAACTGGAAGATGTGATTCGTACCGTCGTCGAACTCGGCGGCGAATATCCGGACGTCGTGCAAATGCTGCAGCAAGCCAAGGACACCGGCGCACTAAGTTGTCGCTATCGCGTGAATGCCCTCCCGCTAGGCGGTAGTGAATTGCTGGAATCCAACCGGCACAACCGTCCCGATGGCGAACCCCCTGCCAACGAGGCGCCCGACACCTACCACCTGCAGACGCCGCGACCGGAACTGTTCGGAAAGCAGGATTGAAAGCCTACTGCTGTAATCGATACAGTGCTCAAAACTTCTCATCGTTGACAACACACAGCAAACGCTTACCTTGTAGCCAATACCTGCTATACTCCATGCTGGTGTTCGCACCGCGTGTGGCCGTCACAAACAGAGGCCGCCAGGCACAGGCCCTCCGACCCCATGCGCAAGTAAAGTTCCCCACAGACAACACAGGAGCCTCTCCGATGTCACCAGACAAACAGCAAGTGGAAGAAACGATTAGCGCGCTCAAACAGCAGCGCGACGAACTGGCCGTTAAAATTCATCTCGGCAACATGGAAGCCAAAGCCGACTTCGAACAGGCCACCGAAAAATTGGAGGCTTTGACGCAAGACTTTGAGCCCCTCAAAACGGCCGTCAAAGACTCCGCGGAAAACGTGTTCGCCGCCCTCGGCTTGGTGGGCGACGAAGTGCGCAGCAGCTTTGACCGCATTCGCAAGTCACTCTCATGACAGGGCCAAAACGTGTCTCCAGCGGATCTCTCACAATTCGTACGCAATACCGGCCGCTTCCAAGAATTTGCACCGCCTGAAAATGGGCAGTTTTGATGTGAACCTCAATCACCGCCGGTTGGATACGACCGTCAACCGGCTGGTCTTGGGCATTCTCACCGCCGCGCTGTTCATGGGTTCGACCTCGCTGCTGAATCACGTTGCCCCACCACGGGCCTGGGGAGTTTCCATCCCGGGCGCCACCGGCTGTGCCGTTGCCGTCTGGTTGGGATACTCGCTAATTCGGGCAATCAAGCGGATGGGAGACATCCAGCAGAAATAACGTTATAATGGGAGGAGATTTCCCAACGCTGCCTGGAAATCTTACTGCGAACGTCAAGTTACTGATAGAAGGAGATAGCTCATGACTCTTCAAGAACCACTCAATCCGCAAGCTATTGCAGACGTCGAACGAGAGCATGCGGAGCTACGGCAACTCATCGGCACGATTCAAAAAAACTTAGCCGACCCATCGCGCCCGGCAGCTCTCGTCAAGAACCAACTGACTGCGCTCGGCCAAAAGCTGGAAGACCATTTCCAAACCGAAGAGCATGGTGGATTCTTTGCTCAGATCACGGATCAGGCTCCTCGGTTAGCCACCCAAGCGGACAAACTCTGTGATGAGCATCAAGCCCTGCTGGTCGAATTGCTGGCGATCACGGACCAGACCCAGGCGGACCTGCGGGCTAATTCCACATGGGCGAACCTGCAGCAAGCGTTTCATGCCTTCAGCAAGCATTTGATGAATCACGAAAGTGAAGAAAACGAAATGCTGCAGGAGGCCTACTGGGAAGACATCGGACCTGCAGACTGACGTGCATGCGGGTCGCTACACCGTTTCCTTTTCGAGTTCCAGGAACCACCAAGGCACTAAGCCTGGGGGGCTGTCTTGAGCAGGAATGGAAAGAACCACAACGAAACAAAGAAACAACGTTGGACTACGGCCTGGCGTAGTTCCCCAGGTGGCACCCAACGCTGGTAACGATTTTGTGGAGCAGACAGTGAGCGTTTTTTATCTGCTGAGCAGGGACTGGTAGCTTGCTCTGCCTGCTACTTCTCCGTCATTCCCGCATCCTTTCCGTCATTCCCGCATCCTTTCCGTCATTCCCACATCCTTTCCGTCATTCCCGCATCCTTTCCGTCATTCCCGCATCCTTTCCGTCATTCCCGCATCCTTTCCGTCATTCCCACATCCTTTCCGTCATTCCC
>CAMYJY010000071.1 GCA_947258835.1 uncultured Pirellulales bacterium | reverse complement strand
AGTATTGGGGAGGTTCCAGTCATTCCCGCGCAGGCGGGAATCCAGTAGCAGAGCCAGTGGTCTAGATTCCCGCTTGCGCGGGAATGACGCAGGAGTGCGTCTGGAATCCAGCGGAGAGCCTGGTGCAAAGAGAGCGAGTGCAAATAACCTTCGTGTCTTTGTGTCTTGGTGG
Source organism: uncultured Pirellulales bacterium (assembly GCA_947258835.1). GTDB lineage: Bacteria > Planctomycetota > Planctomycetia > Pirellulales > Lacipirellulaceae > Bythopirellula. The sequence continues at coordinate 8,658 of CAMYJY010000071.1, read as the reverse complement.
TTCTACTCAATGCACTCAAATTTACGCAGGGCTAAAGAATTTCAACGCCGTGAACGATTTCTCGGGTGGCACCGACAGTCGTTCGGACACCGGAAGATTTTCGGCAGTTTTTGGTCCTCTCTTGCTGGTCCCCGCGAGCTCCCACGGCCATCGGCCACCAAGCCGTCCCTCCGGCGTGTCCTTTCCTGACAAGCGAATCGGCACAATCGTGCTGATTCCAATGCTCTTGCTATCTGTACGGACGTATATTATTATACAAGAGTGCAGCCAGGCAGCTGCAGCCGACTCAAAACACCACCAACGGGGGATTGCCGCTATGGGGATGGACCAACTGACCAAACGTCAGCGGGAAGTTTTGGAGTTTATTCGCAAAAAAATATCGGGGCGTGGCTACGGCCCCACGGTGCGAGAAATTGGCGAGCGATTCGACATCAACTCTCCCAACGGCGTGATGTGCCACTTGAAGGCCTTGGAAAAAAAAGGCCTGATCAGCCGCGAACCCAATATGTCTCGGGCGATTCAACTCACGGAGGCCGCGCAGCCGGAACGCGGCCTGCCCCTGGTCGGTCAAATTGCCGCCGGTAGCCTAAGTGAGGCCATCGAACAGGCCGAACGGTTTGAGTTCAGCGATTGGTTTGGTCAAAAAAACCTGTTTGCCCTCAAAGTCTCGGGCGACTCCATGATTGAAGCTGCCATCGCCGATGGCGACGTGGTCATTTGCCGCAAGGCGCGGACGGCGGACAAGGGTGACATCGTGGTGGCCATGACCGACGACGGTGAGGCCACGCTCAAATATTGGTACCCCGAGGCCAACCGGGTGCGGCTCCAGCCGGCCAACTCGGCGATGAAGCCCATTTACTGCCGGCAAGTCAAAGTGCTGGGGGTCGTAACCGGGGTGGTGCGGAAAGTCGCCTAACCCGGAAGGTATTTGCCTGCCCAAGAAAGCCCACACATGAGCCGGTGGGCGATAGCCCCGGTTCTGGCACGTCTCACGGAACCGGGGCTATCGCCCATCGGCTCAGGCGCGATTATCGAAGATCCCCTGCTGGACTAAGCTGATTTTTCCAGTTCGCTGGCCTGGTTCAGCTTGTTGTACAGCGTCTTCAGACTCACTCCCAGCTGTTCGGCCGCCTTGGGTTTGTTGCCGTCGGTGCGCTCCAGCGCTTCGCGAATGGCCTCCATTTCCATTTCCCGTAGCGTCATCACACCCCGCCGCTGACGGGCCGCGCCTTGCAGCCGGCGGCTGTCAAAATGCTGTGGCAAATGCTCGCGGCGGATGGGTCCGCTATCGCAGAGGATGGTGGCGTGCTCAATCACATTGGCCAATTCGCGGACATTGCCAGGCCACACGTGCCCACAAAGGGCTTCGATAGCATCCTCGGCCAACTCGGCCTCACGCCGATGCCGGGACAGCAGATGCCGGGCCAGCGCGGGCACGTCCTCCACCCGCTCGCGGAGCGGGGGCAAATGGATCTCAAAGGTATTGATCCGATACATCAAGTCTTCGCGAAATTCCTCTTCCGCCACCATCACCTGCAGATCGCGGTGGGTGGCGCAGACCACCCGCACATCGACCGTGGTGGATTTGTTCTCACCCACGCGGCGGATTTCTCCACTCTCCAAGACCCGCAGCAACTTGGCCTGCATGGCCTTGGGCAATTCGCCAATTTCATCCAAAAACAACGTGCCCCCGTGGGCCACCTCAAACAAACCGACCCGATGATCGTCCGCCCCTGTAAAGGCACCTTTGCGGTGCCCAAACAGCTCGCTCTCGATCAAGGTCTCGGGCAAAGCACCACAATTAATCGCTACGAAGGGGTGGTCCGCGCGGGTACTGTGGTCATGGAGTGCGCGGGCCACCAGTTCCTTGCCCGTACCCGTTTCGCCGAGGATCAAGACGGTGGAGCTGGTCGGGGCAACCTTGGCGACCAGCAGATTCACCTTTTGCATCCCCGGCGTTTTGCCGATCAGCTGGGGTGCCCCTTCCAGGCGTTGGACTTGATGCTGCAAGGCCCGATACTTCTGGGTGAGCTGGCGTTTGTCGGCCACTCGCTGCAGCAGCGCCTGCAGCTCAATCAGCTTGCACGGCTTGGTCAGGTAGTCAAATGCGCCGTGCCGCAGCGCTGCGATCGCACTGTCCATGGAGGACTTGCCGGTAAGCACCACCGCCTCCGTCTCCGGCGCGAGCTCCTTGCAGTGGGCGATGACCTCAATACCGTCTTTGCCCGGCATGTCGAGATCGACCAGGATGCAGTCGTACGTATTCTTTTCCAAGGCCGCCACGGCGGTTAAACCGTCGGGGCAGACGGTCACGCGATGCCCCAGCCGAGGGAGTTCGAGTTTCATCAACTCCTGCAACGAACGCTCGTCGTCGGCAAACAACAGGGTCAATCCTTGACCATTAGGCTGCTTGGTAGCGATAGTGATTCTCCTTGCTCACAGGCTCAAGAGGCAACGCAACCTCAAAACGCGATCCGCGTCCGGCTCCGTCACTGGTGACTTCGATGCTTCCTTGGTGTTCTTCGACGATACGATAGGTGATCGACAACCCCAAACCCGTGCCCTGGCCGCTCCGCCGGCGGGTAAAAAAGGGCTCGAACAAGTGTTTGCGTACTTCTTCCGTCATGCCACAGCCGTCGTCGCTCACAATAATTTTTGCGCGGCCATCTTGGCTGGCGACTTGGACCGTGACCGTACCGCCCGAGTCCACGCTTTCCAGGCCGTTGGTCATTAAGTTCAGCACCACTTGTTTGATTTCTTGCGCGTTCACTTGCACAATCACCGGATCTCCCGGCAACAGCTCCAGCTGCTTGTCCTGGTATTTCCCCAGGTGCTGCACCATTTCAATCACCCCTTCGGTGAGCGTGCGCAGCTCGGTGCTATGACGCTGGGAATCCCCCATGCGGGCAAAATCAAGCAGTTTTTCGGTGATCTGTTTGCAGCGGAAGGCCTCCCGCTGGATCATCTGCAGGTAATCGCGCGCAACTTGGATGTCGTCCGCGTGGTCTCCATGGACATGCTCCAGCAACTCCTCCAAACGACTTTCCAGGGATTCGCTGCACAAGGCAATGGAGGCCAACGGATTGTTAATTTCGTGCGAAACACCGGCCGCCAAGAATCCCACGCTGGCCAGCTGTTCGCTCCGGACCACTTGATTGGTCCGCTCTCGCACCTGGCGATCCAGGTCATCCCGCGTGGCTTGGAATTGTGTGGTCATCTCATCCATGGCGTCGGCCAATTCTCCCATTTCATCCTGGGTCTTGAGCCGGATGCGATGATCAAAGTTCCCGCTGGCCACCTCGCGCGAACCTTGCACCAGCTTTTGCAAAGGCGTGGCAAACCACCTGTAAAACATCCGAATGGCGGTTCCCAGCAGCACCAGGGCGATAATCGCGTTGGTCCAAGCCGTGATGATCGCCGTCCGGTACTGGGCCCGGACATCGACCGACAACGCCTGAAAACGTTTGTGCAGATGGCTGGGCAGTTCGGCAACCAAGTGGCGTAATTTCTCCGCTTCGTCGCGGAGCATGCCAATCCGCGAGGGGTCGAGGAGCCAATCTTCCTGCAAGCTGGCAGAGAGCTCAGCGCCGCCCATCCGCTCCACCACCGCATCGATACGGGCCAGGGTTTGTCGCTCATGAAAGTCATTGCCTAAACGCGGATCACGATCATTCTCGTTTTGATCGAGTTGCTGACGATAGCGGCCCAGGGACTGCACCAAATCGTTCAACCGATGGCAGTACTCTTCCCGTAGCCACTGGGCATCCAAGGGATAAGGATCTTTCCGTCTGTTCCCAGCCAACGAAGGCTCCAGGCAGGTGCCATCGAATCGCTCCCCGGCCTGACTGAGAATGTCCCGCAAATCGACCAGGTTCTGACTAATCTGTCCGGCCAAAGGCAGCTCGACCGCACGGGCACTGAGGCTTTTGACCAAACCGCGATAGGCGTAAAGACCGTAGTAGGCACTGCCAAACAGCGCCAACACGGTTACCAGGAGCAAACCCAAACCGAGCTTGAGTTTCGTACGTATGGGCCAATGAGAGAGCACCAACGACCTCCTTGTCGTAGGGCAAAGTGTTTGCAATCGTTCTGCAGCAAATTTCGAAAATGCGTTGTGCTGGCATCGGGTCGCACTGCGTGGCTCCCCTTGGTTTTCACGTGGATCACAACCACGTATTTTCGTAAGCTGCTTTAGGCTTCATCCTGAAACCCGGCTGGCTCGGGAGTGTACTAGGAACGTTGTAAATCTGACAACCACAGTTTGGGCACTAAAATTCAGTCGTTCCAAATTTGGCCGATGCAGCCGAGTGCGGGCAAAGTGCTAGCTGCCAACAGCGTCGGTTCCCGGGCGGCTTATCGCCCCAGGCCCTGGCGGGAATTTGGAAGTAAGGGGCCTAACGCAACTGAATCGACGAATCGCTGGCCGTGCCTTGCTCCCGGAGGGCTTGCATCATGCTCCGTACCGCACTGCACAAAGCGACCACCGCCTGGGGATAGTCGCCGCAGGCCATCGCTTGATGCGCCCGCTGGCGATCGTCTCGGATTGGCTGCCAGTCGAAATTCCAATCGCGGTCGCTCTCCAGGTCTTCCAGTTGTCGCACAATATCGTTCAGCGGTTCGATCTTCGTCATGGTCGGCGTGCAATCGTGCTGACGATAGGGGGCGCGGCCTGGCAAGCTGTTCGACTGGGCACAGGCCGGGGGAGGACCCGGCCGGGACCACAACTTCCCCAGCCCCCACAGCAAGAGGCCGGCGGCCGCCAACAGGACCGCCGGTATCCAAGCACCAACCACCGCCAGGGCCACGGCAGCTACCGCCCCCAGTCCCCCGACCACCGGAGCGAAACGAGACGGCCCCGGCCGCCGCGCCCGACGCTGCGAGGCACTCCTGGCAAACTGGGTGGGGCAGCTGGCACTGCCGAGCTGACTTCGATCCACGACGTCCGCTATCAGCACGGTAATATTATCTGGCCCACCACGGAGGTTTGCCAAGTCGACCAGTGATTGCGCGGCTTCTTGAGGAGGTAACGCAGCCACGACCATGCCGATCAATTCCGGCTTCAAGGGCCCCGTCAAACCATCGCTGCAGAGCAAAAAACGATCGCCCGACTGCACCGGGAAGGGGCCTTCCAAATCCACGGTCACTTTCATTTGCGGACCTAGGGAGCGGGTGATGACATTCTTGGGGACGTAGGCTGGAATGTCCTCCTCCGTGGCATGCCCTGCCGCAGCCATTTCCCAGACCAAACTATGGTCGAAGGTCAATTGATCAAAACAAGACCCTCGCCAGCGGTACACGCGACTATCGCCCACGTGGGCGGCCAGTGCGCCATCCGGCAGCAGCAAGAGCACGCTGCAGGTAGTGCCCATGCCGTGAAAATCGACACTGTGTTGCCCCTTGGCATGAATGACCTGATTGGCCTCATACATAGCCGCCACCAAGGCTTGGCTGGGGGACTCGGCCTGGCGTTTATGATAACTGTGGGAGACGGTGTCGGTGGCCAACTGGCTGGCCAGCTCACCCGCAGCATGGGCCCCCATACCGTCTGCTACCGCTAACAAATGCCCGTGGCTCTGCCACTCGCTGCGGTTCTCGGCCAGAGAGATCACCAGGGAATCCTGATTGCTGGTGCGACGCATTCCCACATCGCTGACTGCCGCGCAGCGGAGGCCGCCTGCGCTAAGCTCCATTTTTTTATGCAAACTGGTCATGGCAGCAAGCAATCTTCCCGGACAGGTGAATCAAATGTCTATGTTATCTTCTCTTGCTAGCAGTTGATAGGCGGTGCTTTCGTCGCGGCCATTCCCGCCCTGCCAACCGTCATTCCCGCCCTACCAACCGTCATTCCCGCGTAGGCGGGAATCTAGACTATCTATCCGCCCTGCTGGATTCCCGCCTGCGCGGGAATGACGTGGGCATGAATAACCTGGATTCCCGCCTGCGCGGGAATGACGTGGGCATGAATAACCTGGATTCCCGCCTGCGCGGGAATGACGTGGGTGCGGACAACCTGGATTCCCGCCTGCCCGCCCGCGGGGGCGTGAAATCGGCATGGCCGGCAAACTGCGATCCCTCTATACTTTTGCGACTTTTCCACCGAATTGCAGCAGGTACGGCGGAGGCCGAGGCCAACTACTTTTTTTACTCAACGTGAAAACAGGCATGCCTCGTGCTGGCCGGTTTGGGCCGGAAAAGCCCACCGTCTCAGCGCCTGGGCCCGGTCCGTTTTCAAACCGCCGCGGGCTTGAAGCGTACGCGATTTCCCGGGCTGAACCGGCTTCATGGAAGCCTTATTTTCAGTTGAAGTACTTTACTTAAAGTGAAAACAGGTATACCCAGTGCTAGCCGGTTTGGGCCGGAAAAGCCCGCTCCATCCGCGTCTCAACCAAGTTTTGTTGTGAGCCGCCGCGGTGCGGAAACAGAGGCTGTTTTCTCTGGCTTTACCGGCTTCATGGAGGCCCCGTTTTCAGTTTGAGTACTTTACAGCACGTCCCCAAACCGCTTTGCGGTGCCATGTCCTTATCGAAAACCACACGATCCCTGCTCACCTGCTGGATGCTTTGCCTGTTGGTCTTGCACACGGGCTGTGTCCGCAGGCGCCTGTTGGTACGGAGCAATCCGCCGGGAGCCATGGTGTACGTCGACAATCAACCGATTGGCAACACGCCGTGCGCAACAAGTTTCACCTACTACGGCACGCGCGAAATTCGTTTGGTGAAGGCCGGCTACGAGACGCTGACGGTAAATCAGCCCATCCCGGCGCCTTGGTATCAGCTTCCCCCCTGCGACTTTGTCAGCGAAAATCTGGTGCCCCGCGAAATCCAAGACTATCGCACGGTGTCCTTCAATCTCCAACCGCAGGTGATTGTGCCTTCTGAGCAATTGCTCGGTCGCGCTGAGCAACTGCGACAAAGCGCCCTGCCAGGTGCCGTCTTACCCGCAAACGCGACCGGTACAGCCGGGGCAACCTCAGCCAGCCAGCCAATCCTCGGTCCGGTGCTGGCCCCAGGTACGACCACACCGCCCACAGCAAATCCAGAAACGCTGGCCCCCGGCTTCGCGGATCCGAATTCGGATACCCTGCCGCCCACCGGACAAGCTCTTGAGCGACGGCAATAGATCACCAGAAAAGTGCCAGCTCACCTGCACGGGTCCCATGAGCGACCAACGGGAGCGGTCCAATGTCTTCCGAGCGGTAGCTCGCATTGGCTGGCGGCACTGCCGCCCTCGCATTGGCTGGTGGCACTGCCGCCCCGCCCTACTGGAGCGGTACTTCGCGGTTTCTAGGAATGAAGCCGCGGGCCACACGGGCCGGGTCGCGGGCGATCTTGTCGCTAAAAATCCGCAAGTCGTCTAGAATTTGGCGGAGGCGTCGTTGGAGCAGCGGATCGTTGATCAACATTCTCAAGTCGCTCATGGTCCCGGAGGCCTGACCAATGGTGCTGGCGAGTTGCTGATAGAGTTGGTCGTCGTAGATGAGTTTCCCAATGGTCCCATCGGAACTGTTGATATTCTTCGCCAACAGGGCGGCCTCACCCAGCAACTCACTGAGGTTATCGACCCCCGTCTCGATAGCATCGGTAATTTCTGGCCCCCGCTCACCCAAGGGCTCAGTCAGACCTTGCAAGTTGATCAAATTCTGATCGGCCGAAGTCACGGCCCTCTCCAGGGCCTCCGCGATGACCTTGGCCTCTGACACCAGGCCCGGCAGTTCCGCCAGTCCGCTCTTTAACTCCGCTTTAAATTGCTCATCGCCCAAGACGTCATCGAGGTTGGCCATCACGCTCCCAATATTGTTCAAGGCGGTCTCCGCAGAAACAAACAGCCGGTCAAGACGTTCGATATCTTGGCCACCCAGGACTTGATTCAACCTCTCGGCCAAGATGGCCACCTCACCGCCGGCCTGGCCCAGCGCCTGAATCGTCTGCTTCAGATCCCCTTGCAAATTGGCCACCAGGTCCAACGGACTGGGGTTGTACATGCCGCGCACCGGGCCCATCCCGGGCTGTACGATTTGCGCATTCGCCGGTGGGCCCGCTGGCGTAAATTCGAGCACCGCATCCCCGATCAACGAGGTCTGAATCCGCACAATCTCATTGGTCTTCACATGTTTATTCTCTTCGATCTCCACGGTAATCAGCGCTCCCTCGTCGGTATCCACGACATCGGCCACGCGGCCGATGAGGATCCCACGACGTCGGACGGGTGTTTCCGGCGCGACCCCGGGGGCTTGATCCACGAGCACTTGCAATTGGTACCGCTGCCGAAAAGGGGACCAGGAAAAATCACTCGTCATGGCCACCAGCAGCGCGGTCACCAGCAACGTGGTCACCACCACCACTCCCACTCTGAATTGTTTGCTACGATCTTCCATGACAATCTTTCATGATACGGTTCGCTGAATCCCGCGGGGCAGACCCACCAGCCTACAAAGCATAGCTGAAGATCACATCATAAATCTCACATCATAAATCTCACATCTCACATCTCACATCTCACATCTCACATCTCACATCTCACATCTCACATCTCACATCTCACATCTCACATCTCACATCCCACATCTCACATCTCACATCACTGACGGAGGACCAACACTGGGCAATGTGCCAGCCGCAGCACGCGTTCCGCCACGGACCCAATCAAGAGTCGCTTCAG